>JAQYVO010000039.1 GCA_030145425.1 Chromatiales bacterium
TCGATCAGGAAGTCAAGCTTGAACCAGTCTTCCGGAAAGTGGTCCGTGAACACTGCCCAGGCAATCCCGAGCAACAGGCAGACAGAAACAATCAATGCATTCAGTTTACGTTTGTTCATCATTTGGTTTCACTTCAATCAGAGGTTAGTCCGGTCACCGCAGGCTACCCGCCTGCGCCCCAATTATTGGTCGAATGAATTCGACCCTACGGTTGTGTTGACAGACGGAAAGCTGATCAATGGGGTAGATTCCCATTGTAGGGCCGAATTTAATTGTAGGGCCGAATTCATTCGGCCAAGTGCGAATGAATTCGCACCTACATAGTACAGACCCTATATCTAGCACCAGGAGGCGCAAACCGCCCACCCCTTTCCTTAGGGCCTGTCCTTCCCGAAAACTCATACCTCACCCATTAACGGCCTGAACTATCGCGCTTGATCTGCGCCCAGCGAAACGGCGAAAGCCACTGAGCGAAGAACCCGCTTGGGAACGCATCGAGCCCCTCAATCCCCACCTGCCCGGGTGGTTCCCGATCGCTTGGCAGGTAGCGCGTGCCGAAGATCGCATCCCAGAAGATATATACGTTGCCGTAGTTCGTATTGGCTTCATGCCGGTCGCGCGAGTGGTGCCAGCGATGCAGGTTGCCGATGCTGAAAATCCAGCTGAGCGGTCCGAGCCGGATCGCGATGTTCGCGTGCTGGAACACGTCCGCCACAATGGCTGCCACGGTCGTCAACGCCAGAACGTGCTCAGGTACGCCGAGCACGGCCAGCGGCAGCACCCATACGATGCAAAAGCGGTAAGCAATTTCCCCCGGGTGGGCCCGGGTGGCATTCAGCCAGTATACGCGCTGGGCGCTGTGGTGAGTCGCGTGCAGGCGCCACAGCCAGTCGTAGTGATGCATGCTGCGGTGGGCCCAGTAATCGAAGAACTCGCGCACGACCGATGCAAGTACGACCTGTGCAAAGATTGGCCAGTGAACAGGCCAGAGCGAACCACCAAACGACGCCGACAGCCAGCCACCGATTATGATGGTGAGAATCCCGAGCACCGGGGCGAGCAGCCCGCCGACGAATATCTGTGTGACATAGTAGAGCGCGTCTGTACGCAGGTCGCCGTGGGAGCGGTTCCAGTCACGCCGGTACGGGAGAATGCGCTCCATGATTGCCACCAGCAAGAGACTGGCCAGGCTGATGGGGAACACGACCATCTCGGGAGCGACACCCGAGTCCATCGCCCACAGCACCGCGCCCACTCCGCCGGCCACGCTTACCGGAACGAGCGACACGGCGAGAACGGTTCGTGCGAGCTCTAACACGCCTGGAAAATTCAATAGGGTCAGGTTCGATCGATTTAAATTATTGGGAAACGCTGTCGGACAGCACGCACCTTCAGGAACGACACCTCGGTGTCGATCATGCCTCCGCGTTCAGCCTGCGGTTCCGGACTGCCTTCGGACAACTATAATTAAGAATCGGGAGGTGGGCGGTTTGCTCCTCCTGCCCGAACATAATGTTAACCATTCAGATCCCTGCGCTGGATCCGCGCTGTAGGGCCGAATTCATTCGGCCGAGTGCGAATAAATTCGCACCTACATAGCACAGACCCTATATCCTGTACCAGGAGGAGCAAACCGCTCACCCCCTTTAAAAATCAGGATAATCCGGCGGCACCCTCCAGAACTTGAGCCCAAGAGGCTCAAGAGGACGCCCGGGCTCCCCCGGATCCAGATCGTCACGGATCATCAGTATCAGATCGGAACTCACCGTGGGGGCGTCGCGGAAGTAACTGTGGCCATACCGGTCCCCCTGGGTCTGCGTCGCGTTAGTGGCACCTGCGAAGTTTACGACCGCAAAGTTCGCGGTGCCGTACTCAAAAGTCCTGGTTACCGTCTCGGGCAGTTGCTCCATGCCCAGGGTCCCCAGGCGACCACGCGGACTCGCAAACAACTTGGCGGCAAATCCGATAGCCTTGTCCTTGGGTGAAGTATAAATGGTGAAGCGATGGGCGGTCTCGGCGAGCCTGTCACCCACCATGCGCTGTTCGGCAACCTGCAGATCCAGGTCGGGTGCGGCCAGAACGATGTTATGGATCTTTAACTTCTCGATGGGGTCCATACCTGCGGCGCGAATCTGCAAGGTAAGCTCGCGCAGTGCGGTGACGGCAACGTCGGTTCCCCGGCTGTGGGCGATCAGGTTGATCTTCTCCACCTCCGGGATACTCGCAAGAAATTCCAGGACCTTTCGCAGGTGATAGACCGTGAACTCGCTCGACTCGCGATCGTAGGTATAACCGAACAATCCCGGATAACCCGCCGGCCAAGTGTAGATGATGGGTATGCCGATCCGCCCCATGAAATGCCAGAGCTCGGCCATCGCAAAAGCGGCATCCTCGAAGCTGTTGTGGTAGCCGTGGATAAAGATGAACACCTCCTTGCGCGGGGTCAGGTCCAGCTGTTTAACCATGACGCGCCGGAAGGCCTCCTTGGCGTCTTCGTTTTGCTTGGCGAGATCCGGTCTTTCGACAATCTTACCGTCGATCTTTGCGTAGGGAAGGGGCGTTCCCGGGCCGCGAACGATCTCCTTTACCTCGCGCAATTCGAGATTCACGGATTTCAGGCGTTGCTGTGTGCGGCTGGCTTCGAGCAGATCCTCCCAGCTGATATCCCTGCCGAGATCCACCACGGCGCTACCGAAGGCCAGCGAATTGGAACGGCCGTGGCCGTACCGCAGATTGCCTTGCTCGTCCTGCTCGGG
>JAQYVO010000042.1 GCA_030145425.1 Chromatiales bacterium
TCGCGCTGGGATGTCCAAGTGCTGCCCGGCTTGCCGATCACCGCCAGCATCTCCTCGCGTGAGAGGAACCCGAGCATAGGGTGCTCGAAACGTTTCATTGGCACCCCCAATGCACGCTCGATAGTATGCAACGAGAACACGTCGCGGCGCGCTGCGAACTTCAAGAATGCTCGTATTGCCGTCAGTCGTAGGTTGCGACTGCGCACCGTGTTATTGCGCTGCTGTTCCAAGTGGTCGAGGAATGCCAGGATCAAGTCGGGCTCGATATCGGCCAGACGCAGCGCGGTTGGTGTTTTGCCCAGGTGCTCATGCGCGAAGTCCAGGAACAGGACCAAGGCATCGCGGTAAGAGGCGACGCTATGAGGGCTCAAACCACGCTGGTTAACAAGGTAGTCGGTGAAGAACTGCTGAACCAGCGTGGGGAACGAAGGTGGGCGTGCGACGGTGGCTTCAGGCATGGTGCACCTCCGAGGCTGGCATGGGCGACTCGAACTGGCCCGCTACCAATGCCATCAGCTCAGGCACACCAGTCAGGTACCAGTAGGTATCTGTCACTTTCGCGTGGCCGATGTAGGTAGACAGGGCCAGCATTGCCTGATCGACGTCCACGCCCTGCGCATGCCAGAGCAGTACACGGCGAACAACGAAGGTGTGTCTCAGGTCATGAATACGCGGCGCGGTGTGTGCGCCACGGTTGACCCAACCCATTTGGTCCCGAAGACGCTGGAAGACCCGATTCACCTGGCGCAGGCCCAGGGCACACCCCCGACGCCGGCCTCGCGAGCCGACGAAAAACATCATCTCGTCGGTGACCGCGACATGGCGGTTGCGCAGCCCGCGATAGCGCCTCAACGCCTCTACCGTGCTCGGATGCAGCGGCACTTGGCGGGATTTGGCAAACTTGGTTTGCCGGACGGTCAGCAGGCCAGACTTCAGTTCGACATCCGCGTCCATCAGGTGCACCGCCTCAGAGACACGCAGACCAGTTGACGCCAGCAAGCCAAACAGGCCCTCGTAGGTCGCCCCGCGCAGATCAGGGTCAAGACGGCAAGCCGCTGCCAACAAATCGACCATTTCCTGCTCGCTGTAAATGTGGGGGGCCAGTCGTTGAGTGCGGTAGCCGAACGTGGTGCTATCCGGGACCTCGGTGAGCGGGTCGAACTGTTGCAGGTAGCGGGCAAACGGGCACAGCAGCTGCAGCCGTCGTGCCCAGGTGGCTGGGTTATCGCCGTGAGTCTTGGCGCGGCGCGCCCACGCGGCCATGGTCTCAACCGTCAGCGGCCCCTCAAGGCTAAGGCTGTCGATGAAGCGCGTAAAGCTCCGAAGGGCAGTACCTTGGCTGCGCAAGCGGTATCCGAGCCGGCGGCGTTCTTCCAGGTAGTTCTCGGTGTGCGATTGCATCGTGATAGCGGTGTTCATGCTGCGTACCCCGGCCATGGCAAGGCGACCGCTGTTAAGTTCCTGCTGTCGAGTTTGGCGTAGATCAGCGTAGTGTTCAGCGAACGGTGGCGTAAGACATCGGCTACCTCCTTGAGTGAGCACCCGCCGTCCAGGAGACGGCTGGCCATGGTGTGACGCAGCAGATGCGCCCGGGTATAGGGCAGGCCGGCGCGGGCATAGGCTTGGCGGATCGTCTTGCGCACGCAATCGGGGCCGATCGGTTGGTCACAGGGTGCGATGCAGCGTACGAACACCGCTCGGCTAGTGGTCTGCGGGCGTTCGAACTTCAGGTAGTCGGCAATGGCACGGCCAGTGGTCTGAGGCAAAGGCAGCATGTCTTCGCGGCGGCTCTTGGTGTTGCGTAATGTGAGGGTGCCGGCATGCCAGTCGATATCGTCCAGGGCGAGCGTGGCGATCTCCCCGCTGCGCAAGCCGAGATCCAGGGCGCAACGCACCATGGCATCGGCGCGGCGTGCCGACGGTCCCTTCGAACCGAGCGAATCCACCAGGCGTTCGATCTCGGCGATGTTCAGGGCCTTCGGCAATGAGGCCAGTTGCCAGTTAGCTGGATAGGAGAGTACGCCGACTAGACCATCCACCTGATCGCCACTGGCGGTGCGGAAGCGGAAATAGCTGCGCAACGCCGAAACTAACGATTTGGCGCTGCCCGCAGTGCTGTACAACTCGCTCTGACGGGCGACAAACCGGCGTACGTCATCGGGCGTAATCGTCGAGAGGACAACGGACCGATCACCAAACTGCTCGAGGAGCAGACGACGCGTCGTGCGTAAGTGTGTGCTGCGCGTCTTCGGCGAAAGTCCACGAACATGCTCCATGTGCTCATCGAAGCGACGCAGTTCATCTTCAACCGGGGTCGTTCCCTTTACAGGTTCGGCGATAACCGCATTGACTCGCAATACGACAAGCAAGTGCCTGAGCGCTGCGCGCAGGTCACTGCGTTTCCGGCGTACCGGTCTCGTACAATCACACTGCGGCAAATGGTCTTCGAGAAACCGCCGGACTACTTCCTCGTCGAGCCTAAGGGCATCCAAATGGCACTGGCTCATCCAGCGCGCAAAGTGGGCAATGCAACTGAGATAGGCATCAATGGTGTGGGGTGAGTAGCGGCGTTCGGACAGGTAATGCAAAAACGCATCAACGTGAGATGCCAACTGGCCATAAAGAGGCCGATCCGCTGGTCCGCAGTGAAATTGCTGTGTTGAGTTCATCACGATCTCCTGAAGTGAGGGATGTCACTTCAGAAAACCAGAAAAACTATGTCGAGTTAACCAACAGCCTGCCTGCCCTACAGCCCAACAACTGCGCTAGCCAGCACCGAGGAGCATCGAGAAACTCTACATAGTTACGAACTCTACATAGAAACGCCTATGTAGAGCTCTACATAGAAGCATGAAGCCGCCGTTCGCTACCAGGGCAAGAGTGACTCCTCATTAAATTTAGGGATATCTATATGTCTGATTACTGCTGTTCATCCCGAAGTGATTCTACAACCCCATCCACACATAGATGCCCAGTTAATGGTATGGAATATGCTGAAGTTTCTAGCAGGACAGTTTGGAGTTATTGTCAAATCTGCTGTTCAAGGCCTGAATCAGGCGGCGACCTGATCGACTTCAGTTACCTCGATTCCATCTTTGAATTTGATTCCGGTTACGACTTTTCCCAGGTAATCAAAACCGCGTAATCGTCTCCACTTCTTCTCGGCACATTGGCCGAGTTTGAACATCATGTGCAGCATCCCGTCACGAGACAGGCAACCCTTCGATCGCTTGGTTCGGTGGCGAATCGCGCCGAATGTGGATTCGATCGGATTGCAGGTCCGGATGCTCTGCCAATGCTGTGCCGGAAAATCGTAAAACGCCATCAATTCTCCCCGGTCTTTCTGTAGACACAGCGTCGCCTTCGGATACTTCGGTTCATAGGTCTCCAGGAACAGATCAAAGGCTTTGTCAGCATCCTCTTTCGTCTCAGCCTGCCAGATTTCATGCAGGGCCTGTTTCGCTTTGGCCTGGCCCGATTTCGGTAAGCAATTGAGTACGTTCATTGTCTTGTGCATCTTATGCCGACATCGGCATAAGATGCATTATGCCAACTACCGGATTATGCCAACTTTCCCCATCGTATCCGCCTCGCCGATGACTGCTACTGCCGTAAAGTTTGCATAATAATCCTCCCTGCCCGTCAGACAGGGCAAACTCTCCTCTCCATTGTCAACAGAGAGGCGCTCCCTATGGTTCATCCGACAAAAATCTCGGTTTTCGGCCCGCTCGCGGAGTTCTCGGCCGGCTTCGCCAAAGAGCTCTTGCGGCAGGGGTACACGGCAAATTCGGCTCGCTCGCAGATGTACTTGATGGGCCACTTAAGCCGATGGCTTTCGGACGAGTACCTTGATGTGCAGGAACTCAACGATGTCGAGGTGGAGCGGTATCTGACTGCCCGACGTGCTGTGGGATGCGCGAATCACCGCGGTAGCAGAGCCATGCGGCCTTTGCTTGGCTACCTGCGCCGGTTGGGAGTTGTGTCGACGCAGCCGGACTGCTCGCCCAAGGGGCCGGTTGAAGAGATGCTTGAGCGTTATCGACACTATCTCATGGGGGAGCGAGGGTTGGTAAGCACGACAGCATACGGCTACCTTCACGCGGTTCGACCCTTTTTGCATGGCAGGATCCTTCCCGGCGGCTTCGAGTTGGACTTCGAACACCTCAGTACAGCCGATGTTACAGCCTTCGTCGTGTCTCACTGTAATCAGCACTCCCCTGGCTCGGCCAAGATGACTGTGACCACCTTACGATCGCTGCTCAAGTTCCTGCATGTCGAAGGCTTGGTTACGCGGCCGCTGGCGGCGGCGGTGCCGTCGGTAGCCGGACGGCGCCTGATGGGGCTGCCGAAGGGGCTGGAGCCTATCCAGGTACAGCATCTTTTCGCCTCATGTGACCGTCGCACACGGTTTGGTCGCCGCGATCTCGCTATCCTGACTATATTGGTTCGTCTCGGGTTGCGTATCGGCGAAGTTGCTTCCCTGCAGCTAGATAATATCGATTGGCGGGCCGGCGAGATCGTTATTAACGGTAAGGGAAAGTGCGCCGAGCGCCTGCCGTTGCCCACCGACGTCGGTGAAGCGATGGCTGCCTATTTGCACCGTGCTCGACCGAAGAGCGCAGATGGTCGAACCGTATTCGTGCGGCTCAGGGCGCCTCATTGCGCACTTAGCGCCGGCGGGGTGGCACAGGTTATCTACTCCGCTGCGCAACGCGCAGGCCTGGCACATATTCATCCCCACCGCCTGCGCCACACGGCAGCAACACAGTTGCTACGCGCTGGGGCATCGTTGCCCGAGATCGGCCAACTGTTGCGCCACCGCCGTATCTTGACCACAGCGATCTATGCCAAAGTTGACCGAGAGGCGTTGCGGACCATCGCTCGCCCCTGGCCAGTAGGTGCGTCATGAATCCACTGCGTCAAGCTCTCATCGACTACTTGGGCGTACGTCGTTCCCTGGGCTATAAACTCCAACGGGACGAGAAGCTTCTTACCCAGTTCCTCACGTATCTCGAAAGCCTCGGCCAACAACAGTTGAGTACTGAAGCCGCCGTCAACAGGGCTATGCTGCCTGTCGGCGCTCATCACCGCTGGTGGGCCAATCGGCTTTCTACGATTCGCGGCTTCGCTGCTTATCTTCGCACAATCGACCCCGCAACCGAGGTACCGCCAGCGGGCCTGTTGCCATCGCGACCCTGCCGCGCCACTCCCTACCATTACTCCGAACAGGAGATCACCGCCTTACTGGCAGCAACGGCGACTTTGAGGACGCCACATCGGACCGCCACCTACCGGACTCTGATCGGCCTACTGACAATCACCGGGATGCGAATCGGCGAAGCCATTGCCCTCAACCGGAGCGACTTCGATTCCAACGATGGCCTGCTCATCATTCGTTATGGCAAGTTTGGCAAGTCGCGTGAGCTGCCGTTACATTCTAGCACCGTGGACACGCTACGCCGCCATTTGCGTCGACGCGACCGGCCCTGTCCAACGACAGCTGCATCTGCGTTGCTCGTTTCTACCGCCGGCACCCGACTTCTGTATTGCAATGTTCAATGGACCTTCGGTCGTTTGGTTCGTCATGCGGGCCTCAGACCTCGCTCCCGGTCGTGCCGCCCCAGACTCCATGATCTTCGTCACGGCTTTGCGATCTCCACTCTCCTTGACGGATACCGGGATAACGGTGATCCGGCGACCCGACTCCCGTTACTGTCGACCTACCTCGGCCACATCGACCCGGCTATGACCTACTGGTATCTATCGGCCACACCAGAGTTACTCGCGTTAGCGGGACGCCGCCTTGAACGGCATCTCGGAGGTGAGTCATGAGTGCGCTCGCCCCAACTCTCCAGACATTCTTTACGGATCGTCTGCTATGCCAGCGACGCGCCAGCCCGCACACTGTCGCCGCCTATCGAGATACCCTGCGGCTGCTGTTGGGCTTTGCGGCCGTTCGGTTGAACATTGAACCCTCAAAGCTGGCCATCGACCACCTCGACGCACCCCTGATCGGCACCTTTCTCGACCACCTCGAACAGGATCGGGGAAACTGTGTGCGCACCCGTAACGCCAGACTCGCTGCAATCCATTCCCTGTTTCGCTACTCCGCGCTTCGCCATCCCGAGCACGCCGCCGTGATCGAACGCGTGCTCGCCATTCCCCAAAAACGCTTCGAGCGCCGTCTGGTCACCTTTCTTACCGAAGCCGAACTTGAAGCGTTGCTCGCGGCGCCAGACCAGACCACCTGGATCGGTCGGCGTGACCACACGCTGCTCGCCCTCGCCGCTCAGACCGGGTTGCGTGCCTCAGAACTAATTGGGCTTTGCTGCGACGACGTTCACTTAGGCGTTGGCGCTCACGTTAGTTGCTTGGGAAAAGGGAGGAAACAGCGAATTACGCCGCTCACCAAGGAGATGGTCGTTGTCCTTCGCGCCTGGTTACACGAGCCGGCCGTCCAGGCGACGGAGCCGTTATTTACCACGCGCAACGGCAGTCCGCTCAGCCGAGACGCACTGGAGCGACGGCTCGCTAAGCACGTAGCAAACGCCTCTCATGTCTATCCGTCCCCGTGCCAGAAAAAGGTAACCCTACACAGCCTACGCCACACCGCGGCCATGCGGCTGCTGCACGCCGAAGTCGACACCTCGGTGATCGCGCTATGGCTTGGACACGAGCAAGTCGAAACGACTCAGATATATCTGCACGCAGACCTTGCCATCAAAGATCGCGCCCTGGCTCGGACTGCACCGGCACATATCAAGCCCGGCCGCTATCGGCCACCCGACACACTTATCGCCTTTCTCGAGGGGCTCTGATTATGCTGACTCCATCCCAACGATCGCCGCCTGTGGTGCGGATTCGGCGCCAAGAGTTGGCATAATCCGGTAGTTGGCATAATGCATCCAGCACCGTTGTTGGCTGGTCTCGCCGTAGATTTCTTCCTGCGCGGCCCAGAATCCCAAGGCCCCATCTCCTATTGCCAGGTCCGGTGCGTTCATCCCCCGAGACTTGAGATTCAGCAAGACCTCCCGCCAACTCTGCGTCGACTCCCGGACCCCGTCCTCAATGGCCAGCAAACGCTTCTCGCCCCACTCATTGACCCCAATAATCACCAAGGCACACAACTTCGCCTGCTCCGCTCTCAGGCCACTGTAGACGCCGTCTGCCCAGATATAGACCCAACGATCCTTGTCCAGTCGTTTATCGCACCAACTGCGGTATTCCTGTGCCCACACCTGCTTCAGGCGCGATACCGTGCTGGCTGACAGGCCCTTTGCCTCCGGACCCACCAACACCTTCAGCGCCTCTCCCATCTCACCACTGGACACACCCTTCAAGTACAACCAGGGCAGCGCCGCCTCCAGGGATTTTGTCTTCCTTACATACGGCGGTACCAAGGCCGAGCGGAAGGTCACCGGCTTCCCGGTCTTTGCGCGGACCTTCGGGATCCGGACCGTGACCGGACCCACACCGGTCTGGAGTTCCCTTTCCGGTAGATAACCACTACGGACTACACCTGCTCGACCATCTTCTGTTCGGCGTGTCACATGCTGGTCCAGCAGCTCCTGTAGCTCCGCCTCCACCGCCTGCCTGATCAACTCTTGAGCACCATTTCTCAACAACTCGGTCAAGGTATCTGCAGCGGTGGCTCGACCTGCAATATCAACAACGGTATCCTTCTTCATGGTGGCGTATCTCCTCAGGTTGTTTGTTAGTCTCGCAACTACAAATCAACCAGATACGCCGCCTCTTTTCAATTCTCCCGAACACCAGATACAGTTATAACTCTCCACTACCTGACGGTCAGCTTTCTGGCTTTTCTTAGGGTTTACCAGAAAACATTTCGGTAGCTCTGCCTATCCTTGCTTCCCTTCCAGGAAGCGGACCCTCAGTTTGTGCAGTGCAATAGGCAGTTGGCGACCCAGAGCCGTCCTTCGCACGTGGGTTACCGACCGTCATCTACGCCGCGAGAGCAGACATTTGGAGTCGGGCGCAGATTTCTCTTTTCTTGGGCTGTTAGGTGGAATAAGCGAAATGCATTGCGCCAGATGTACGTTGAGTTGATATAGCAAAATTGTAATTGTACCCTATGGTTACTAAACATGGACCTGACAATATTTCCACCGTGACTTAGCTTTTCCAAATAGCTTGGTCACCTTACAATGACCGGCATTGTTGACGCTGTAGGGACCGATAATGACGTATTCCGCTGCAGGTAGGCTCGCCAGATTCTCGGTCGCTCTGCTTAGCGCTAGTCTGCTCCTGGGGTGTGCGACTGAACGAGCGCTGATGCCTACGCCAACCATCTACCAGGGTGCGAATGCCGATTCTGTTTTCAACAACGTGCCATCGCAGCGCAAGCAGCCAGCGGTAAACTTACTCTATATCACCGACCGGGCACGCGAGACGGACCCCGAAAGCGATTTACCATATGGTGCAGGGCGCTCGGGGGAGATTGCTTTTGGTTCCGCTATCGTCCAGATGGGGCCGGATCTGGCTTGGGCAGACTTAGAGCAGCAGAGCCGACTTGGTCAACGCACCGAGCCTGTCAATCTCACGCTGGGAGAGGTTACCGAAATCGGCCGCTTTCCACCCACGCCATATCAAGTCAGAGTAACGGATAAGGGTATTGAGTACGACGCGGGTGTACTGGCCAAGCATGAGGAGGCAAAGCAAGCCTTGACGGCAGAATTTGGGCAGAGATTGGATGCGTCGCCGCGCAAAGAGGTTGTCCTCTACGTTCATGGATTCAATGAGACATTTGAAACGGCGGCCTTTTCTATTGCCGAACTGTGCCACTTCCTGGGTCGTGAGCATGTCTGCACCCTGTTTACATGGCCTGCGGGTATTGGTGGCTTTATGCTCACCGCCTATGGTTATGATCGGGAGTCCAGCGAATTCGGTACCTTTCATCTGAAAAAGATGATCCGATTTCTTGCACAGCTGCCCAAGGTAGAGAAGATTCACCTCCTGGCACATAGTCGCGGAACCGACGTGCTGCTGTCAGCATTGCGTGAACTTACTATTGAGACATATTCGTCGGGTCGCCACCTCAGTATATTAAAGCTTGAGAACGTGGTCTTCATGGCCCCTGATATCGATTCTGAAATAGCTTCTCAGCGCATAAATCCGATTAGTTCTGATCCCGATATGTTCAAGGCGCTGTCAGCAGATACTCTTCCTTTTGAGGATATGGGCATATTCACAGTTTATACATCGCCGGCTGACAGGGCCCTGCTTGGGTCCAGCTTTCTCTTTCGCAGTCGCCGTGTAGGACAGTTTCGCGCGGAAGACGCCTCGCCTGAGTTGATTGAGTTCTGGAAAGAGATAGATATGTTAGATGTCATCCAAGTCCCGCCGACACGCACAGACTCCCATGGCCATGGTTATTTCACCACTAATCCTGTTGTCAGTTCGGATATCGTGTCACTAATCCGCTACGGGCGTAAACCCGGTGACCCCGGACGCGCTTTGACGCCCGTTAAACCGCCCCTCATTTGGAAGATTGAAGAGAAATAACTATTCCAGTGCGGAATTAGAACGTCCGCTCACAGCATTCAGCTGCCGGTCGCCGGTGGAGGTCCGAATGTCTCTTCCTGGCCGACTCCAGAAGATCGATTCTCGGATCTGACAATCCGCTTAGCCGTATTCGTCCAGCTCGTCTTCAGTTAGGCCTGGATGTGCCGCATGCGTCCAGGTTTTGAAGTAGGATTCCCGCCCGGGCTTCCGTAACGCTTCCAGTATTTCTGCCAGCAGCGGATCATCCACCTCTTTCAGAGGTAGATCCATCATGTCTGGATTCTCCTCGATGACCTGAAAAAGATTTTCTAATCTCTCCGATTGTTCGGGGTCGTTCTCGTAACGCTCAGCCAGAGCCATCAGTTTGCATCGGATTATCTCTCTGTGCCTCCAGTTAGTTTCATGGCAATTGTACGGATTGCCGTGTTTGGTGACTTGTCCGAAGGCGACAATCGTTTGTCCCACTAATACATAATCCAGCACTGGGCCGGGTCTATGGTGGGTGGTGTCGGACAAATCCTCTGACATTAACAAAGGCTATATCCCTTTAAGCGGACATTCAATTTGTGCGCTGCAATAGTCGGTAGACGACCCACAAGAGACATTCGTCTAGACTTCCGAATGGCAGCTAACCAGCGTAAAGCTGACGTGTCATATCCTGCTATCTAACTGGCTAGCACTTTCTGCTGATAGAGCCCAGTCGAGAAAAAGGGAGCCCTTGAGGAAACATGGCCTGTACTCTCATACCTGCTTAGTATGTGGGTCTCGATCAGTCATCAGACCCACCTTTGTCGCGGTGGTCTCTCTCTTTAGGACTGCAGATGACTTCACCGGTCTCATCGCCGGAGACATCACATGAGGATGCACAGGAATCACGAAATCGTATCCTCGCACGGTGGAGGCGAACCTTAGCTGCGTTAGCGTTGATGCCTTCAGCCAGCGCGATTTCTTTAACTGGGGTGCCATCCATGTAATACATGATCAGGATTCGCCGATCTACTTCGAATAGCTCGGCGATTCCGTCCTGAACACAAGCATTTAGTTCCTTTTTCTCTATCTGACTTAGAATACCTTCCGACGATGAAGCCTGGATCTTGCTCTCTTCTTTATACATTTCGGGTTTGGAGGATCGGACCCTGAAATAATCTACACAGACGTTAGAGGCGATCTGGAATATCCAGCTGGATAAAGTCGATTCTCCACGGAAACTATCCCAGTTCCTCGACACTTTGATAAGCGTTTCCTGAACCAAATCCTCTACATCTCGCTCATTTCTCGTTATTTTTACTATAAAAGCGGTTAGCCGTGGTCTGTAAGCAGACAGAACAGATTCAAGCGTAGTGTTCGCGGACTGAGTATTCATCCCTTACCTAAGCTACTAATGACACGCTGAAATTCTTCATTGTCTATTTCACCTGCGGCGTAGCGACGTTTGGCTATATCCGTCGCAGATTCATCGGTGCGTTCTCCAGTCTGATCATGGTCTCGATGGCTCATACCCATGCAGCCCATCATCCCACCCCTTTTCCGCCCGGTGAACATCATGACAAAACATAAGGTAATGAAAATCAACGGGATAATCCAGAACCATTCACCAACGACGGAATTACATATGCTAGTTTCCCACATTTTGACCTCCTACGAATTGCCCTGTAAATCGACTGTGATAACCCCTGTTTCGGAGCCATTAATACTTCGCGTCAAGTATCGGCCATTTGTCTATTTACAGGGGCAATTTCCTGATTACATACACTCACTCCCCTTTTCTTCTTCCTCACTCGGCTTGGAGTGTTGACTACAGCAGTTCCTGAGCGACTCCTGTGTCTTTTCAGGATCTGATACATCTCCGGCCCCACAGCACTCGGATATACATTTGTTCATCACTTCTTGGTTCACCTGTTGGCTTCCTGGGCAGCATTTTTTCCACATTTTCGTTCTCCATTTTTCTTCAGTTAAAAATCATTTTCCAATCAAACAGCATGTTCTGTGTCTTTTGCTCGGTAAGACGTAACTCGCTGAAAAAGGTTACACATCAATAAACATTAGGGATCTTTGTCTGCTTGGCATTCGTCCTGGGTAGCGTAGATTTACACTTGCAAATACCCCTCCATTTTTGGAAATGGAATTGAGCACTGCAGTGTTATATCGACTAGACTTCAATCGGTAGAATGGGCTTTTACGGAGCACCAGTTAGAGGTACGGGTGTAGCTGTCGTAAGTGCGCTTTTTCTAGTTTTATCGTGACGATAAGCGTTCCAGATACCCAATGTTCAATTAGTCACAACTATGGGCCACGAAATCGAGAGCTTGCCGCGGAGGCTCGGGGTTTGGGCCCGCTCCATTGACACCGAGGTGCTGCGCGGCACTTCGCCGGATCAGGTCCAGGCGCTGGTAACCGGTATGCAGTCGCTTACGTATCGCATGCAGGAACTGCTGGAGGCACGGGCAACACCGCAAGCAGAACTCTTCATCCTGGAATTGCTCCAGGACATTCGGACTTGGCGGCTGAGGGTGCAGGAGGCCTTCCAACGCCTGTCCAAAGACCCGGCTAGTGGGGACACGCAGCGGGCGCGGGCTTTATTGGACGAGATTGTTGAGCACCTTGAAGTGCGCGTCGAGGAAACCCTGAACAAGGCTACGGAGGAGCAGCTCAGCGCCGAGGATCGGGAGCACTTCTACCGCCTGCTCGGCGCTTTTCGCGGCCTTTCGGAAACGCTGGTCAAATTTGCTGACAGCACCGCGGCCATCGACTGGGTTCGTTGGCGTGAGGCTCGTTTTTGAGGGGGCACGAAATCCATGCACCTGATTCCCAGTGAATTTAGGATTGGTGGCGTTTATCAGGCTAACGCCAACCTTGATGAGACCCGTAATCATCCGAAGGACATGGAGCAGCAGGTCAAGACCGCGGAGGTAGCGCTCGCCCAGAGTGTCTCGCAGATCGAACAGGCTGAATCAGCCGTCAAGAGTGCAACCACCGAGCTGGAAAGGGCTCAGGCGAATTTCGTGCGCGCCGCCAAGGTGGTAAAAAGGGGGTATCTCCAAGCGCGCGTACAATCAGACAAAGGCTTTCTATGATGTCGCCCAGGCCGCCGACGACAAATCGCAGGCACAGCTGATTCAGACGAAATTCGCCCGAATGCAGGCCGAAGCGAAGCTAGCGCAGGCTGACGCGGAGAGTCCGACAGCTGAGTAATCGAGATAATCACTTATTGTAAAAGGAGATGCCATGTATATTGAACTTGCTGTTTTGGCTCTGTTTGTTTTTTTCTACAGCCTTGTTGCCGGTCGGGTCGAACGCGCCGCAGCATCCGGACCGATCGTATTCGTTGCTGCTGGTTTCTTGATGGGCCCCCTGGGGCTTGCTTGGTTCGATGGCGATGTTTCGAACACCGAATTGCGCGTGCTTGCAGATCTGACCCTTGCGTTGATTCTTTTTATTGATGCCGCAAATGCTGACCTTGGTGTTCTTAAAAGGCAGTTCCGCATACCCTCGCGAATGCTACTTTTCGGTCTTCCCTGCGTTATTTTCCTCGGGACCATAACTGCCGCACTCCTGTTCGACAACTTGACCCTGTTTGAAGCGGCGATCCTGGGAACGATGCTTGCTGCAACCGACGCGGCACTTGGCAAAGGGGTTGTTACAAACAAGGCGGTGCCAACACAGATCCGTGAAGGGCTGAACATCGAGAGCGGGTTGAACGATGGATTATGCGTCCCTATCCTGTTTGTTTTTATTGCCCTTGCGCTTGGCAGCGGCACCGAAGGTGGCAGCAGCATGCTTGCCCTGAAACTTGTCTTCCAGGAACTCGGGATCGGTCTTGTTGTTGGCCTGGGTCTCACCGCTGTTGGCACATGGGCGCTGAGGTGGTGTGGGGATAAGGGTTGGGTGACCGAGATATGGAAACAGGTCACTGTTGTGGCGCTTGCCATTGCCTGCTTTTCGGTTGCACAAAGCTTGCATGGCAGTGGCTACATCGCCGCATTCACCGGTGGCCTTTACTTCGGCTTCAAGGCAAAGGAAGCGACTCATAGGCTGGTGCTGGCTTCCGAGGGAACCGGGGAAACGCTGGCCCTGATGACCTGGATGCTCTTTGGGGCAGCCGTCATTGGTCAGTCCGTCCAATACTTTACCTGGGAAATGCTGGTGTATGCGCTTCTTAGCCTTACAGTGATTCGTATGCTCCCGGTTTTTCTGTCGCTGACAGGTACGGGTGAGAGTACCGAATCAAAATTATTTCTTGGCTGGTTCGGCCCCCGGGGGCTGGCGAGCATCGTCTTTGCCATTATTGTCTTGAACGAGAATGTACCCGGAGGAGAATTTATAGCGATGGTAGTGGTATTGACAGTATTTTTCAGTCTGGTCGCCCATGGTGTTTCCGCTAACCCTCTTGCCAAAATACTGGGGCAAAAAGAGGGTAAGAAAGAAGAATCGGCCTGACAAATAGGAATACAGGGAATACAAACCGTACAATTTCTGATCTGCCTATTCTCCTGCCCTTGGAGCAGAACAATGTTTTGTGGAAAGTTCAAAAAAAAGCCGGTGAGAAGGGATGAGGAAATGAGTTTTTAATGTCCGCTTCCAGCATTCAACTGACCCTCACCGGTGATCCATGATGGTCCGGAGTTGGCCGAAAACGGGAACTCAACCCCCTCGGTCTCAATGTCCGCTCTCGCGGCATTGCGGACCAAAGAAGAATCAGGGATGTGGTCCGCTCAATGCTGATAGCGGACATTACGTCTGGTCCGGTGAATGCATGGGTACGATCCGTCATATAAACATCAAGACAACGATGTTATTCGGTATCGGTTTAACGAACTCTTTAGTTTCTATAATCGCAAACCAATCACTGGAAATGCCCCTTGAGTCACCGTCCAAGGAAAAGGTTCCGCCAAAACCGCTGCCCTGATAGGAATTATTACGCTTGTCGGAGAGTTAAGCGATTGTGTAAATGGTGTGATGCCAGATTTGGCGACAGTTGTTAGATACCAAACGAACGTCCCACAAAAAGGGGAGCATCTTCGCCCATAGA
>JAQYVO010000099.1 GCA_030145425.1 Chromatiales bacterium
GGCGGTAATGCTTCTTGAAACGCCCCTCGTGCAGGCCGAAGTCCGCCGGTGTGAAGGGGATCTCCTTCAACTGGGTGTTGCCGTCGTCATCGACATACTGGATGTTGGTCATGATCCAGTCCTTTCCGATGTCGGGGTTTCCGTCCAGCGAAAAACGCTCCGCCAGGGTGTCGCCTTTGCGCGGGTCGTGGACAAAGATCGGATACATCCGGCTTTCGACCGCCAGCCGTGCCCGCTCGTTTCCGGCATCGTCGGCGATGCCGTGTTCGGACATGCAGCTGGTGTAGGTGTCGAGCAGCGCCGGCGAGGCGTTGTAGTTGAGGAACTCCATGACATTTTTCATGAAGTGCCCCTGGAACGCCGAAGCCGTCTGCACCACCAGGACGTTCGGGTGAAACGACGCGATCATGCCCAGCTCCTTGCGGTCCTCCTGCTTGCCGATATGGGCGACGCCGAAGCGTGTGAGGTCCGAGTCCTGGGCTGTGAAGCTGGAGGTGGAGGCCTGGCCGCCGGTATTGGAATAGGCCCCGGTATTGAGCACGACCACCTTGATGGGCGTATTGGTGACGAGCAGTCGGGAGAGGGCGCCGAACCCGATGTCATAGGTGGCGCCGTCGCCCCCCATGCTGACCACCGCCGGCATCAGTGCCAGCTCTTCGTCCGAGAACTGGCTCCAGTGGAAGTACTTGAAGAAGTTGTCGTGGATCTCGGGGTTATAGTGATCTTCCAGATCGAGTTTGGCGACCCGAAGGGCCCGGAAGTCCTCGACGGCGTCGGCGCCCAGCCCCTCGAACAGACCCTTCGCGAGGGGCACCGCATCCTGAAACAGGCTGTTGACCCAGGGGTCCGTGTAAGGATTGAAGGGAAATGTGGAGGCGTAGACGCTGCTGCAGCCGGTGGCATTGGCGATGGCCGCGCTGGCGGGGCCCCGTCCCGTGGGACCGCCCTCGGTCCGATAGAGGCGCTTCTCGAGAATCCATCTCGTCTTCTTCATGCGCTCCATGCGGGAAGGATCGTGGGCGTCGTGCTCCAGGGTTACCATCCTTTCGGACAGTCGCCCGATCAGTCCCTCCAGTTCATGGATGTGATTCTTGTACCTCTCCTGGTGAATGGCACGGTTGGTTGCGGTGATCAGGCGTATGGCCGTCACCTCTCCGCAGCCGCGGCAGCCGCCATGCCCGCCGGTCATGCTGTAGTAGTTGTCGTGATTCAGAATCAAACGCTTTGTCTCGCCCCCCGGTTGGGTGGAATTGGCGAAGAATCTGGGTGCGGTGTTGGGCAGATTGCTGAGGAAGGTAAATGACCGTTGGAGCGAGGACAGCACCTTGCTGTTCTGTTTCTGCTCCGCCAGGGCGCCGGGGCCGCACACGTCCACACATTCGAGACAGCCGCTGCATTTCCAGGGATCGATGTTGACGGAATAGAGTCCGCCGTTGCCCGGGACTGCCTTCTCCATGACATCGAAGAAAGGCCGGGTTCTCGCCACGGAGAATCCGGACAGGATATCCACCATCCCGGAGAAGCTGCGATCCAGGGTCGCATTGTCCAGATCCAGGCCGGCCACCGCCGATGCGGCGATCTCGTGAAAGGGTTTGGGATCCTTGCTTGGCAGGTTTCTGTAGGTGTCCCTGATGGACTTGGTCAGGGGAAATACATGACCGTTCATCATCTCCTTCATTCGACCGGTTGCATCCACCTGCTGTATGGCGGTAAGCAGCAGGTCGTGGATCTCGTGCACGGTGTTGGGAATGGCCGCATCGGGGCAGACCATGGCGCACTCGAGACAGCCGGTGCAGAGGCCGGCGGTAAACTTGGGCACCGAAAGCCGGAACAGCCCCTTGTCTTTCCAGGCGGCGCTGCCCACCGGCATGAACAGGCCGATTCCCGGGACGACCGGTGCCTCACCGATGGTGCCGTCCTTGAAGCGGTCCAGAACCGTTTCCTTGAAATAGGCCTGATCACAGAAACCGCTGCTCAGGGTGTCTCCGGAGATCCTTTGCATGGAGGCTGACACCTCAATCCCGGCGTCGTTGCCTGCGGCCGGCAATTGTTCGGCCTCCAGGAAGGCCGGGTCCTCGTATGCCACTTTGAGCGTCGACTCCAGTCCATCCCTGATCACCGACATGTTGCCGTCGACCACGCTGGCGCCCTTGGCGCCGAACTTCTTGGATATCTGCTGCTGGATCCTGGCCAGGATGGCCTCTTCCGTTGCGTCTGCAATGACCTTGTCCACGTGGCCGCAGACCGCGCCGATGAAGGCGATGCCCATCATGCGGATCTCAAGATCGGGGGAGGGTGCGTGCTTTCTGGCAACACCGAAGCCGTCGATGATGTAAAGGTGGATGTTCTTTTCGCGTATGGTCTTCCTGGCATCGGCGGGCAGTTCCCGCCACACCTCCTGTGGCGTATGGTGGGACTGCATGATGAATGTGCCGTCCCTGGAAAGCCCGCGCAGGGGGTTGGTATGGCTGAACACCTTGTGGTCCGGCGACACCACGATCTCCACCTCTTCCAGCTCTGCGTTGGTGATCTTGATCGGTTCCGGGCTCAGGGTGATGAAGAAGTTGGTCGGGGCGCCGCTTTTTTCCGAACCGTATTTGGGCGCCGATTTCGAATGCAGCCCAAGAACACCGGCCAGTATGTCGGTGAGCAGCTTGCCGGTGGCGATGGTCCCGTAACCGCCAACAGAGTGAAACCGTATGCGGAATGCATTCGGCGGCAGGAGATGGGGATTTTCCCCGGTATCCAGCGCCATGAACTCGGTCTCCGGATAGGCCGCTCTGAGCTTCTCCTGTATTTCGGCAAGCTGGGGTGACGGGTTGTCCGAAAAGAACTGAGAGCCCAGATAAAAAAGCGGGATGTTGGTCGCGCTCTCCATGTTCTTGAATGCCGCGATCAGGTGGCGCGGCTGCAGGTCATGGGCCCCCAGGCCGAAGACCCCTGTGCTTATCTTGGGCAGACTGTTGATGGAGGGTATGCCCTGGTGGCGTATCAGGCCGTTGTTCTCCAGCGCCTTGAACAGTGCGTGGGTCACCAGGTTGGTCAGGGTGGTGACATCGCAGCGCTCCAGCACGGTAACCGCCTTCTTGCCCATCAGTGCCGCCACGACTTCGGCCTCGGGAAAAGGCTGGAGCAGTTTGATGGAGACCACGCCGACCTTCTTGCCCTGGCCGCGCAGATGGCTTACCACGGCCTCCACGTCATCGGTTACGGAACCCATGCCGACGATGACGTGATCCGCGTCGTCGGTCATGAAGGTCTTTACCGGGCGGTAGACGCGGCCGGTGAGATCGGCGTATTCCCGCATCGCCTGATCGACGAAGCGTGGCACTTCGCTGGCGAAATGGGTGTGGTGGTCCACGGCCCCGGCCTGGAAGTCGGGCTGGTTCTGGACGCCGCCGGTGAGTCCCGGGTTGTCCACGTCTACCAGCGCGGGCACCAGCTGCCGCGTGCCTTTTTCGAAGGCATTGAGCCATTGCCGCTGCCATTGGGCGCGAAGCTCCTCGGGTATCCACCCGATGGTTTCCTTGACACCTATCCCCCTGTTGTCGCTCTCTACCGTATCGGCATGCTTTTCGAGCCAGGTCTGCAGCTGATCCAGGTCCACCGTGCGGATATCCTGCCGGTGACGACTGAGAAACCGCTGCAACTGATGCGCCCGGCCCTTGGCGCCGAACAGGAGTTCCTGGGCTACGGTGGGGGCCTTGATCCTGGTTTCCGGGTCTCCCAGGTACTCCCTGATCAGCTCCGGTTCCGGGACCAGGGCCTGGCTTTGCATGTGGCTCGTGGCAAATCCGTCCATGGCATTGGCAACGGGGATCAGGGAGAGTGCGCTGACTTTGTAACTGATGGCCGCCAGGTCGGCGGCTTCCTGGGGGTTGCTCCCGAACAGAATGGTATAGCCGGAGGGCAGCAGCGCGTACACATCGTCATGCCCTGCCATGACATTGAGCGAGTGCCTGGAGACCACGCGCGCCGCCACCTGCAGTACGAATCCACCGATCTTCTTGCCCACCGTCACGTAATGGGATTCCAGCCCGTAGAGTATCCCCTGGCTGGAGGAGGCATTGGAGATATACTTCCCGCCGGTGAGGGATGCGCCCAGGGCGCCGCTTTGAGCGGAGTGTTCGCCTTCGGGTTCGAAAAAGAAGGGATGTTTGCCCCAGACGTTGCAACCGCCTTCGGCACGAAAAGACTCGAAGATCTCGGAGATTTCCGTGGAGGGGGTGATGGGGTAGCCGATGACACCGCCGCAGACATGGCCCATGACATGGGCAATGGCCCCGTTGCCGTGAATCACGGCCGGGATTCCAGGATACCGGGCATGGTTTTTGGTTGTGTCCCGGGGCCCCTTGCCCGTCAGGTCACCTATCTCTTTGAGCATCGATTCTCTCCTGATTTGACGCTGTACAATCTGTGAATAAGCTTCCGGCCCATCGGGATGATCCAGCGAATGAAATGACTGGTCGGATCGACCGGGGAAAAGCCTGTGTGATGATGTATATAGTACCTATAGCGCCCGGCTATCCTAGTTAATGATTGTTACAGTTTGATATATATCCCACGGCGCCTGAACCATCGGATGGTTTCATGATCAGGATCAATTCGTGCTTAATAAATTAAGCAATTACTGCTTTATTGAGGTTTACTTGGTATCCGTCTATAAACAACATCCTCCGTCATTCTGGCGAAGGCCGGAATCCAGTAGGCAGCCGAAAACCTGGATCCCGGCCTTCGCCGGGATGACGAATAGATAATGTCATGTATTTAACTGAATCTTAAAAAACAGAGAATTCTAATAAGGATTTGCAACCCGGTGGCCCGGGGCTCTAGACTCACGGTTCGCCGGCTCTGAGCCGGCGGGAATACCCTAGGATAATCAATGGTTGAGAACGGTATTTGAATGGCGGAATCAGACGGTAACAGAGCGGCTTACCCACCCGGCGAGAAGAAGGGGTGTGATCGATGCACAACCCGGTTGTTGTGCCTGGGTGAGGGGCTGACTGATGAACAGTTGCATGGTCTGGAAAGCATCACCCATACCCGGGGGCCCTACCAGACGGGGCAGGCTGTTTACAAGATGGAGGAGAAGTTTAAATCCCTGTTTGTGATCAAAACCGGCAGTGTGAAGATCGAATCGATCTCCCACGAGGGAAACAATCTGGTCGACGGCTTTTTCTTCCGGGGTGACCTGGTGGGTCTTGAAGCGATCGGTGCCGACCGGTACCAGCACGATGCGGTAGTCCTGGAAGAGACCCGGGTCTGCGAACTTCCCTTCGACCAGCTGGAGACCCTTTGTTCGTTCATGCCCAGGCTTCAGCACAAGATTTTATTGCTTCTCGGACAGAAGATCAGGCATACCAACAGCGCCATCGTCCATGGGCGTTATCTGACTGCGGAGCAGCGTCTGCTCGGCTTTCTGCAGGTGCTTTGTCGGAAGAACGTCCTGCAGCACGATAAATACAGAAGCAGCGTGCGGCTGGTCATGTCCAAGGGTGACATTGCCAGTTATCTGGGTCTTCGACCGGAATCCCTCAGCAGGGCCCTGCGCAAGCTCCAGAGCAAGGGCATCATCCGCAACTACGGCAAACGTGTCGAGATCCTGAATCTCGAGTCGATCTCCGGCAGCCTGTGTAAGTAGTATCCGCTTGTTGGCCGAATGAATTCGGCCCTACAAACGGTATTCAGCAGGACACGGTGCGTAGGGTCGAATTCATTCGACCAATTCGATCGTCAGCCAAATGAATCCGGCCCCACAACGGTAATCGGCGTGCGAGGGATGTAGGGTCGAATTCATTCGACCAATTCGATCGTCAGCCAAATGAATCCGGCCCCACAAACGGTATTCAGTAGGACACGGTGCGTAGGGTCGAATTCATTCGACCGATTCGAATGTTGGCCGAATGAATTCGGCCCTACAAACGGTATTTAGCAGGACACGGTGCGTAGGGTCGAATTCATTCGACCAATTCGATTGTCAGCCAAATGAATCCGGCCCCACAACGGTAATCGGCACGCGTGGGATGTAGGGTCGAATTCATTCGACCAATTCGATTGTCAGCCAAAAGAATCCGGCCCCACAACGGTAATCAGGCCACCGGCTGGAACTCTGTCGGATCCTGCTTGGCCATGTGTTCGTAGGTCTGCCAGCGCAGTTCCACGAGCCGCTGGGCGACGCCCATCAGGTACTCCGCCTCTTTCGGGTCGGTGCGCAGCAGCACCTTGTAGCGCATCTCGTTGTAGGCGTAATCCTTGAGCGGGATGTGCGGTCGCGGTGAATCCAGCACGAAGGGCTTGTGACCGGCCATGCGCAGGGACGGGTTGTACCGGATCAGGGGCCAGTGCCCGCTTTCCACCGCCAGTTTCTGCTGAGTCAGACCGTTGCGCAGGTCGTAGCCGTGGGCGATGCAGTGGCTGTAGGCCAGGATCATTGACGGGCCGTCGTACTCCTCCGCCTCGCGCATCGCCTGCAGGGTCTGCTGTGGATTGGCGCCCATCGCCACCCGGGCCACATACACGTTGCCGTAGGAGATGGCCTGCATGGCCAGATCCTTTTTGCCGATGCGCTTGCCGCCGGAGGCGAACTTGGTGGATACGGCGGTCGGCGTGGACTTGGACATCTGGCCGCCGGTGTTGGAGTAGACCTCGGTATCCAGCACCAGGACGTTGATGTTTCGGCCGCTGGCCAGGACGTGGTCCAGTCCGCCGGCGCCGATGTCATAGGCCCAGCCGTCACCGCCTACCAGCCAGACGCTTCGGCG
>JAQYVO010000218.1 GCA_030145425.1 Chromatiales bacterium
CTGGCCGGTCTGGCCGGGGTGATGGCGGGCCCCATCCTGGCCGTGGAGGCGGGCATGGGGGAGGAGATCCTCATTCTGACCTTCGTGGTCATAGTGATCGGCGGTATCGGGTCCATCCGCGGCGCCCTGATCGCCGCACTGTTGGTGGGTATGGTGGATACCCTGGGACGAGTGTTCCTGCCGGGCCTGTTCCGGCTTTTCCTGCCGGTTGCCGAGGCAGACGGCATCGGGGCATCCCTGGCCTCCATGTCGGTCTACATTCTCATGGCTGCGATCCTCGTATGGCGCCCCCGGGGACTCTTCCCCGCCCAGATCTGAATGGCCGACTCACATCAGATCAGAAAAAGCGTACTGCTCGGCATCGGGCTGGTCGCCCTTGCAGTACTCCCGCCGGTGATGAATGCCCTCGGAGAGACCTACCTGATATCTTTTTTCAGCCGCATCCTCATCTATGCCCTGGTGGCGGTAAGTCTGGACCTGATCCTGGGTTATGGCGGTATGGTGAGCCTCGGACATGCGGCTTTTTTCGGCATCGGCGGCTATGTGGTCGGAATTCTGGCGTTTCACAGCTACGAAGCCGAACCCCTGTTTACCTGGCCGTTTCTTTTCGAGGGCACGGAGAACGTGCTGCTGACCCTGCCCCTCGCCATGCTGGTGTCTGCATTCTTTGCCCTGATTATCGGCTTTTTCAGCCTGCGCACGACGGGTATGCACTTCATCATGATCACGCTGGCATTCGCCCAGATGCTCTACTACTTTTCCGTCTCCCTGGAAGCCTACGGCGGCGATGACGGCCTGAGCCTCTATGCCCGCAACCGGCTGCCTGGAATCGATCTGGGGGATGACGACAGTTTCTACTATCTCTGCCTGGGTATCCTGGTAACTTATCTTTACGTCTCCCACCGGCTGGTCAATTCCAGGTTCGGGCGCGTCATTCAGGGAATCAGAGAGAACGAGCGGCGCATGCAGGCGCTGGGTTTTGGCACCTACAGATACAAGCTGGTCTGTTTCACCATCGCGGGGGCGGGAGCGGGGTTGGCCGGGGCGTTGATCGCCAACCAGACGGAGTTTGTCAGTCCCGGGCTGATGCACTGGACCCGCTCCGGGGAAATCCTCGTCATGGTGCTGCTGGGCGGCATGGGCACATTATTCGGCCCGGTGCTGGGTGCCATTGTACTGCTCTTGCTGGAGGAGGTACTGGCGGCCTACACGGAGCACTGGATGGTCCTGCTGGGACCCTTCCTGGTGGTGGTGGTGCTGTTTGCCAAGCGGGGGCTCTATGGTGTGCTGATGGGACGCAACTCATGAGTGAGCCACTCCTGCAGGTGACAGGATTGAACCGGCGCTTCGGAGCCATCCAGGCAAGTCGTGATCTCTCATTCGGCATCAACGCCGGCGAGGTGCACGCGCTCATAGGCCCCAACGGCGCGGGAAAAACCACCGCTATCAATCAACTCACCGGCGAAATCGAACCGGACTCGGGCAGCATTGTTTTCGACGGGCGGGACATCACGCGCCTCCCCGTGCACAAGCGTGCCCTGATGGGCCTGGCCCGCTCCTTTCAGATAACCGCCGTGTTCGAACATCTGACCATCGC
>JAQYVO010000004.1 GCA_030145425.1 Chromatiales bacterium
CCACCACCTCCAGCGCCCGCCGGGCAAGCGGCAGCGTGAAATTCCCCAAGCCACAGAAAAGATCCAGAATCCGGTCAGCGGGGGTCGGCGCGAGCAGATCGATGGCGCGATTAACCATCAATCTGTTCATGCCCTGATTGACCTGGGTAAAGTCTCCGGGTTTGAAACGCATCCTCAGGTTATGATCCGGCAACGTGTAACGCAGTTCGGGGGCAATCTCAGAGAGACTGCATACGCTATCAGGCCCCCCTGTCTGCAGGTAGGGATAAACATGATGTGCGGCCCCAAAGGACTCTAGACTGCGAATATCGCTTTCGCTGGGGGTGTCGAGCACCCGAAAGATCAACACACAGGCCGCATCACCCATGGCTATCTCGATCTGGGGTATTCGATCCCTTATGGATAGCCCGAATATGAGCTCACCCAAGGGTCCATGCAGACGGGCCACCCTCCCATCCAGGACTGGACAGACCTGGGTTTCAGTAATAAACCCCGAACCCCTTTCCCTGAATCCAACCAGCACGCGTCCCTTTTTCTCCACATACTTGACCCCCAGACGTGCCTTGGTACGGTAGCCCCATGGCTGATCTGCCCTCAAGGGTTCCAGGATCTCTCGCGGTGTCAGACCGCCGGATCGGGAAAATGCATCCAGCAGGGACTGCTGCTTGGCCAGGATCTGGGCCGTTGGATCCTGATGCTGCAGACTGCAGCCGCCGCAGATGCCGAATAGCTCGCAATGGGATATCACCCGGTCCGCAGCGGCATCCAACACCTGCTCCACCCGACCTTCATCCCGTTTGCGGGACACGCGGGTGTATACGAAGGAGACCCCTTCACCGGGCAGGGCACCATGGATCCAAACCGGTCTGTCGTCGATATGCGCCAGACCCCGGCCATCCGCCGTCATGGACTCGATGACCGTGATCACAGGTTCTCCTGAAAGCTTCCTGCGTCTGGATAACACCAAAGGAATAGCCCCGCTGTTACCTGATCCGGACCGTGCGTATCAGCGTTGTTTCCAGGAACCGGAAGTATCCTGATACCACCAGCCCCGGCCTGCCCGTTCCACCCAGACTCTGGAAAAGGTGGATCGCACCTCGGGCTCCCACTCGGGATGGCCGTTGGCCCCGGCGATCGCCTTGTAAAGTGCGTTGCGGTCTGCGTTTTCATCCCTGACCAAACCCTTGACCTTGTTCTTGTCCCGAAGCGGAACCGCCGATGCATCCCGCATCTTCACCTGTGCATCACCGCCGAAGCCGATCGCGCCGCTTTCGTAAAAGGCCCTCAGGCTCTGATGGCGCTGTTTCATGCGGGCCTGCAGCTTCCTTATCTCCGGGGTATTGACGTTGAAGTCCGGTTGCGCCGCATGGGCAGCCGGAATCAGAAAATCGACTATTCGCGCTGCCAGTCCATGAGTACGAATGACGCCCGTGGCAGCACCCTTGTCTTTGGCGGGGGACTGTTTACCCAGGATGTCGTCGACGATCTGTTCGGCGGCCTCCTCCGCCTGGGCAGCGGGAAAATAGATATTGATGGTGACACATGCCGCAAGCAGCATCAGACCGGCGAACAGACCGGTGGCGCGAATCAGCTTCATTGAGTTCCCTCCTTAAAAAAGACCCATGGGTCTGTAGACAAAATATCAACCCTCGAAATCCCTTCTCCCTCAGGGAGAAGGAGTAAAATCTACTGGACGACAGGGGTGGCGCCCTCCGAAATATCAACCAGCTTGTCGACCAGGACTCCCCAGTCGGTGCGCCGGTTAAAACCCACGATATCGATGCGTGGAATGCCGCCGCCCTTGACCAGATAGTAGCCCTGCTTTGCAGGTTCAACCCCTCCCATCTCGCAGACCCCCTGCTTCAACGTGCAACTGATTCCCAGCCGGGAGTAGCCGAACTCCTTAAACATCTTCAGAAAGCTTCTTGATATGGCCCCGGAGATGCCGGAGCCGCCCAGATCGGAGATGTTGTCCACTGCCCGTTGGCTGATCCTGTGACGGCTGCGATCCTCCCCGGGGGTATTGAAACGGGCATCGAAGGAAACCGGGCGCCAGTTTTCCAGGCGCAGATCACCAACCCTGCCCTCCAGCCTTCCGGTAATCTTACCAAAGGAGAAGGTTTTGGTCAGTGTCTCCAGATCCAGTTCCCGCAGTTCGATTTCGGCCTGCAGCACCGGCAATGCGCCAAGCAGATCCTCAAGACGCAGTGCCTTTATCAGGATGCGTCCGTCAAAGACCCTGATCAGCATGGTGCCATCGAACTGAAGCGCACCGTCTTCGTAGGAGACCCGGGGGACCATGCCCGAGAGCACGCCGGAGAGTTCCGGCCACCCGAGAGCCCGGCTGACCAGGTTCATCGATATGGGTGTCAGGTAACCCTGAAAGGCGAGCCTGAGCCCCGAATCGAGTTGCTCAAGCTCGAACCGTTCGGCCTGCAAGCTGCCGTCGAGCACGGGAATGCCCGTAGGGCCCGAAAGTGTCATACCCTGCCCGGACGCCTGCAGGGAAAGCGCTGACGGCCCTATCTCTATCCCTTCAAACAGGTGTCCGCTTTGCCAGGAAATCAGGCTGGCAGCAGCCGGTCCGTTCTCGCGCCAATGAAGCACACCGTCCAGGCCCTCAAATCCGAAGACCTTTCGCCCGGAACCATCACTGTCCGATTGTTCAACACCCACGTCTTTCAGATTAAGCGCCACTTGCGGCTCCGGGGCCAGAAGCAGTTCTCCGGACAGATTGCCGCTGACTCGCATCTGTTCAATCATGGGACTGCTGAATACGGGTTTCAGGTAGTTCTCAACTAGATCTGAGAGCCCGGCGTGCTGGATGGATACCGCCAGACCGGTAATCCCGGGACTCGCGCCGAGGACGAGCTCCCCCCGGGATGTGAACTCCAGCACCTCCCCGTGCCGGTAATGGAGTCGGCTGAACCGGAGTTGATCCAGCTGAGCGGTGAGACCGAAATCGGTACTGACGGCGATCTTCTCCCCGTCGGGTGCCAGAAAGGCATAGGGTGTCAGAATGGCGCCCGCATCGAGTTCCAGGCTCATGTTGCCGCTGTAGGCCTCCTCGCGGCTTCGATCGAACGCGCCCTGCCATCGTCCCTGCAGTTCCTCTCCCAGCAACTCTCCGCTGCTGTCGGAAAACAGCACCCTGTCAAAGCGCAGTTCCCAATCGCCCCGTGTCGGCAATCGCTGCCGTCCCGCAATATTCAGCGTGAGATTCACCCGGCCTTCCAGTGTGAAATCAGGCAGGGAGACCCCCATTACCACGAGCGTGTCCTGCAGCTGCCTCAAGTCCACCCCTTTCCCTCTGATCGCCGCGCTCCAGAGATCTCCTTTGATCTGGAAATCCAGCGCCAGGCGCCCGTTTCCGATGGCCACCTGATCAAAGTCAAACCGCATCAGCGCCTTCCCCGGATCCCACAGGAAGGCCACGGGAAACTTTTCCTTGTCCAGAATCCCCTTGCCGACCGTCATTTCCCCTTTGGAGCAGCTCAACTCCCCGCCCGTCAACCTCCCCTCGCTGCAATCGATCCGGGGTGAAAGCAGCGGCCCGGACAGCAGCGAGTGCTCTACACGGCTGGCAGCCAAGGAGTAGACGGCCCGGGCATCGCCTGCCCAGTCGATTCGAAGCACCACATCCTCCGCCTTCCAACCCGCACCGGAAAGTTTTCCCAGAAAGAGTTCGACACCCTGAACGCCACCGCCGCTGCGCGGTGCCAGTAAGAGGATAAACAGCAGCAGGGAAAATAAGCCGCTAGGGAGAGAAGATGCCGGTCGAGAGATATCGGTCTCCACGATCACATATGATTGTCACGATCAGGGCGTCGCGCTGACCTTCGGCCAGACGCAGCGCCGAGGCCACTGCACCCCCGGAGGAAATACCGCAGAAGATACCCTCTTCCGCGGCGAGGCGGCGGGTGGTTGCCTCTGCCTCTTCCTGGGTCACGTCCATCTCGACATCCACCCTTGCCGGATCGAATATCTTCGGCAGATAGGCCTCAGGCCACCGGCGAATCCCGGGGATTTTCGCCCCCTCGGCCGGCTGAACACCCACGATCCGTATCTCCGGATTGCGCTCCTTGAGAAAGCGTGACGTGCCCATGATGGTGCCCGTGGTGCCCATGGCACTGACGAAATGGGTTAGCCCGCCGTCGGTGCCATGCCAGATCTCCGGCCCCGTGGTTTCATAGTGGGCAAGAGGATTATCGGGATTGGAAAACTGGTCGAGAACCTTTCCCCTGCCCTCCCGTTCCATCTGCTGCGCCAGATCCCGGGCACCTTCAATACCCTCGTCCTGGGACACCAGCACCAGCTCGGCCCCATAGGCCTGCATGGATGCCCGGCGTTCCGTACTCATGTTCTCAGGCATTATCAGGACCAGCCTGTAACCCTTGAGCGCCGCCGTCATGGCGAGTGCGATACCCGTATTGCCGCTGGTCGCCTCGATCAGGGTGTCGCCGGGCCGTATCTCCCCCCGTGCCTCGGCGTGTTGAATCATGCTGAGTGCCGGCCTGTCCTTGACCGAACCGGCGGGGTTGTTTCCCTCCAGCTTCACCAGAATGGTCCCGCTGCCTTCCGGTACCATGCGCTGCAACCTGACCAGTGGGGTATGGCCGACAAATTGTTCTACCGTTGGGAAATTCATGGGCTCCAGTTTACTTCAACTTAATGATGTATGCTTTGAGTTCGTCCACTTCAAAACAGGCATTGAAAGGGCCCGAAAATTCAGAATGAAAATCCGCCGGCTCTCCAGAATCAAGACCCGTGCCCTTCTGCTCGGCATCCTGCCGGCGGCCGTCCTGGCCATCATTCTGACAAACTACATCGTTCTCGCCCAGTCGGATCAGTTTCACGCAGCCTTGCAACAGCAGGGTGAAATCATTGCCAGTGAAACCGCGGCATTGAGTGCGGCAGGTATTATCGACGGCAACCGGGACAAGCTGAATTCAACACTCGACATAATCTCCCGGCAGACGGACGTGTTTTCAATCTCCGTCGTGGACGCCGCCGGCAATATCATCGCGCATGCGCAACGGAATTCGACCACAGGAACGGCGGTATCGGGGGATCCCGGCGTGTTTGAATATCACGCACCTGTCACCGCCGTCCGGTCAACAGAAAACCTTGAGACTGTTAGCGAACAGCAAGATGGAGCCACGAATAAACAAACACCGTCACGACTGGGCAGCGTCAAGGTGACGATGACCGACTGGCGCCTGCGTGAGGGACAACGGCAAATCGTTCGCAACAGCCTGTTGATACTGGTGACGGGACTGCTGATCACGGCAATGATTGCCTTGACAATGAGCGGCCGCGTCAAGCATTCCCTGTCGCACATGACCCGGTCGGTGTTAAGCATTAAACAGGGTGACCTCTCATCCCGGATACCGGAGGAATCCGAAGGCGAACTGCGCAGCCTGGAAGAGGGTTTCAACGAGATGATCAACGCATTGCAGCATTCCCAGGCTTCACTGCAGCATCAGGTGGCGCAGGCCGCTGCGGACCTCCGGGAAAACATGGATAACCTGGGAGCGACGACCGTCGAACTGGATCTGGCGAAGAAAAGGGCCGTCGAAACAGGCCGCGCCCGATCCAGGTTCCTTGCCAGCGTGAGCCATGAGATACGCACGCCGCTGAACGGTGTGATCGGCTTCACCCGGCTGCTGCTGCGGTCCGACCTCTCCGAAGAACAGCGGGAAATCGCTGAAACCATCAGAAAATCGGCAACGGGACTGCTCTCCATTATCAACAACATTCTCGACTACTCGAAGCTGGAGTTCGGCACACTGGAACCCCAGCGAATCCCGTTCAAGGTCCGCGCATGTTTTGAGGAACCGGTCAATCTGCTAGCCCCTTCGGCTCACGAAAAAGGGCTGGAACTGGCGCTGCTGGTCTACTCGGATGTACCGGAGGAACTGATCGGAGACGAAACCCGGGTTCGCCAGATTCTCATCAATCTGATCGGCAACGCCATCAAATTCACCCGTGAGGGGGAAGTCATCGTTCGGGTGATGATCGCCGGCATCGAAGAAAACGCGTGCGTGCTGGAGTTCACGGTAACCGACACCGGCATCGGTATACCCGACGACGTGCAGCAGCAACTCTTCACCTCCTTCCACCAGGGGCATCGATCCCAGGGGCAGGCATACGACGGCATGGGACTCGGCCTGAGCATCTGCCGCAAACTGGCGGAATCGATGCAGGGAAATATATCGGTACAGAGTGAAGAGAACCGGGGAACCTGCCTTCGCGTGGTGCTGAACATGGGCAAGGCGGATGACGGGGCAGACGAACCCAGGGCTCGCCCGTATGAGGGCAAAAGCTGTCTGCTGCTTGATGATCACCTGCTATCGAGGCTTTCCATTAGACATCCACTCAAGGCGCTGGGTTTTGAGGTCTCCGAAGGAACCCTGGACACCTGGCCTGCAGCGGAAAAAGCGAACCCGGATCTTCTGGTGCTCGGTCTCACCGGTGAGCAGCTGGGAAACCCGGAAATCGAAGACCGCATCAAATCCATCAGGAAGCGCATTGGTGCACCCACGCTGGCGCTCCTCAGCAGTTCCGAGTCCACGGATCTGTCGCGGATACAACAAGCGGCGGGTGCCCGTTGTCTCTCCAGGCCGGTCGCAGAAACGAACCTGCAACGAACCCTGGCCGAGATCATCTCAGGGGAAAACCTGCAACCCGTCAGATCGGACTACGGCATCACCCCACGGCTGTCCGGTTGCAGGTTCCTGGTCGCCGACGACGACAGCATTAATCTGCACCTCATGTCATCCATCCTGCGGGAGAGCGGGGCCGAAGTGGTTGAGGCGGGAAACGGCCAGGAAATTCTTGACGCGCTGGGGCATGCGCAGTTCGATCTGATCTTTCTGGACATGCGCATGCCGGTGCTCGACGGCTCGGAGACGGCCAGGCGAATAAGATCAATGGACACACCTGCCAGAGACATACCCATCGTAGCGGTGACGGCCGACATAGTCCCGGAACACCGCGACCGGGCACTTGGCGCCGGCATCAACGACTATCTGATCAAGCCCGTGGATGAACAGCAGATCTGGGAGGCCATCCGGCACCTGCTGTACCGGGGCACCGGGGCCTTCGATGGGGAACCCCTCCCCGAGCCTTTCGAAGAGACAGGGTCGAAAACAGCGGTTCACACAGGTATGCAGCAGGCGTCCGGCCGACAGGCCCTGGAGGATGAGTTGTACCGGCGATTCCTGGACAGCCTTCCCATAGAATTGAATACCATGTACAGGCACTACAACGACAGAGACTGGATGGGATTGACCGAGAGTGCTCATCGGCTCCATGGTGCCAGCGCGGTTTGCGCCGTGCGGGATCTGGAACTCCTGGCGGAAAATCTCGAGCTGGCGGCAGACAATGCCCGGGAGGATCAGGCCGGGATACTGCTGAAACAGATCGACAGGGAATCCCGGCGGCTCATGGAAAACGCTGTGGCCGCACGTGGATCGGACTAAACCTCACCCACTTATTTCATCAGTCGAACCGTGAAATTGTAGATTGGTTATCTTAATTGCCCCACGCCCTGATCAAGTGGTTGGATTACCGTTGTAGGGCCGAATTCATTCGGCCAGCAGCAGGCATGATTCAACTCATGCATTGGTCGAATGAATTCGACCCTACGGTTCTGCTGACAAACGAACTATGCGGGCTTACCCTTCTATCAAACGCTTCATTTCCGCCACTGCGGGGCCGAGCCCGGTAAAGAGTGCACGGCAGATTATCGAGTGGCCTATGTTGAGCTCGCTGACACCTTCAAGCCTGCTGACGGCCTGAACATTGTGGTAATCCAGGCCGTGTCCTGCATTCACTGTCAAACCCAGTTCCAGGCCGTGGGCCACGGCACGACGGATGGTCTCCAGTTCCCGGGAACTGACATGCCGGTCTCCGGCGTCCGCGTAGTGTCCGGTATGTATCTCCACCACGGGTGCTCCCACCGCCAGGGCCGCATCCAGCTGTCGCGGATCTGCGTCGATAAACAGCGAGACCCGGATGCCTGCCTCTTTAAGCGCGGCACAGAACTCCTTCAGATGGGCGCTGTTTGAAACAACGTCGAGACCGCCTTCAGTGGTCAGCTCTTCCCGCCGCTCGGGCACCAGACAGCAATCCGACGGCTGCAGCCGGCATGCAATCTCCAACATTTCGCTGGTTGCGGCCATCTCCAGATTCATTCGGGTCTGAAGCGTTTCCCGCAACAGCTCCACATCACGATCCTGAATGTGCCGGCGATCCTCCCGCAGATGCAGGGTAATGGCATCCGCCCCCGCCTGCTCTGCCACCAGTGCCGCCTGCAGAGGTTCAGGGTAACGGGTGCCCCGCTGCTGCCTCAGGGTGGCTACGTGATCGATGTTCACACCAAGCAGTTTTTCACCTGGATGTTGCATGTTTGGTTGACCTAATCGTTATGGAGTCATAATGAATTCAGCGACCGGAACAGTTCCCTGCTCTTAAGCGGCCGGTCACCGAGGTAATGTGCCAGCACCCGCCGGGTCAGCTCCCTGGCCTGCCGAATTCCCTGTTTGTCCAGAGACCGCCTCTGATGCAGGGCCAGCAGCGTGGAGCCCCTTAGGGAACCATCCTCCGCCGGCATCGGCCCGTGTTCAATCCTGTAATGGTATAACCTATTCGGTTCCAGCGGTGCCCCGGTTTCCGCTTCCCTGTCCAGAACCAGCCCGAAACCCAGCTCCTCCAACAACCTGATCTCGAATGCTCGCAGCGTATGTGCAAGCTCCCCCCCGATCGACAGCTGAGCCAGTGTGCGGGCATAAACCTCGAATAGTGGTTCGTGGGGATCATCCCTCTGGAGCAGGCGCATCAAGAGTTCGTTCAGATAGAATCCGCAGTAAAGCGCCTTACCCTGAAGCGGCACCGCGGGACCCGGTGCAGGCTCAAGATCGATCAGCGACTTCACCTCACCTCGGCCGGCACAGCGTATCAGCACCGGAACAAAGGGCTGCAGCAGGCCACTGCCGTGACCCCTGGCTTTCTTTATCCCCTTCGCGATGGCGGGAAACCTGCCTTCCCCCGGCGTGAAAAACTCAACAAGCAGACTGTGATTTGAGTAAGCCCGACGGTGCAGCACAAATGCCGGCAGCAGCGTGTTTCGAGTAGCCAACTTTCAGGAACCTCTGATTAATTTTTGTAGCCAAGCCGGGCCAGAGCCTGTTCGTCGCTGGACCAGCTTTTCCTGACCTTGACCCAGAGCTTCAGAAAAACCTTCCGCCCGAAGAGTGCCTCCATGCCCAGGCGTGCCTGGGTGCCAACTGCCTTGAGTGCCTCTCCCTTTTTACCGATGATAATGGTCCGCTGTCCCGGGCGTTCGACCCAGATGATCGCCGCAATCCGGTGTAACCCGCCGTCTTCCTCGAATTGTTCAATCTCCACCGTCAGGGCATAGGGTATCTCCTTGGCGAACCTTCGGGTCAGCTGCTCCCTGATCAGCTCGGCGGCGAGGAAACGCTCGCTTCGATCGGTCAACTGATCGTCCGGAAAAATATTTTTCCCCTCCGGCAGGCGCGTGATCACGGCCTTTTCCACCTGCTCCAGATTGTCTCCCTTTGTGGCAGATATCGGTATGATCTCTTCGAACCCGTATCTGTCGGCGCTCTCGGCCAGATAAGGCAGCAGAAGGTCCTTGCTGCGCAGCTGGTCCACCTTGTTCACCAGCAGAATCACCGGGGCCCCGCCCCTTCCGACGGTTTCGAGCACCGCCTCGTCTTCGGGGGTCCAGTCCGGCGCGACCACCAGAAACAGGATCAGATCCACGTCCGTGCCCGCGGAGCGTGCGGTCCGGTTCAGATAACGGTTCATGGGTTGATCACCCCTCAGGTGTATACCCGGGGTGTCCACGAAGACCGCCTGTCCCTGATCCAGGGTTTTGATGCCGAGAATACTGTGCCGTGTGGTCTGGGGCTTGTGCGAGGTAATGGCAAGTTTCTGCCCGACGAGCCGGTTGAGAAGCGTCGACTTCCCCACATTGGGGCGACCGAGTATGGCGCAGTAGCCGCAACGATTAACCATCGTTCAACTCCTCAACCAGGAGCAATGCAGCCGCCTGCTCCGCCTTGCGCCTGCTGCCCCCGGATCCTTTCATACAAACCTGTGGCTCTTCAAGCCGGCATTCCACGGTAAACTGCTGTTCGTGGGGATTCCCTGAAACCTCGAGAATGCTGTACTCCGGCAGCGGCAGTCCCCGGGCCTGCAGAAGCTCCTGCAGCCGGGTTTTGGGGTCTTTTTGCTGGGCATCCGGGGACAGCAGGGAAAGGCCTTCTTCGAAAAGGGATAGTATGGTCGTTCGGGCAGGCTCCTGGCCGCCGTCCAGGTATATTGCCGCGAAAATCGCCTCCAGCGTATCGGAGAGTATGGATGTTCTGGCATGCCCGCCGCTGCGGGATTCCCCCGCACCAAGGGTGAGGTATGCGCCAAGCCCCGCCTGCCGGGCGATCTTTGCCAGCGTCTCCCCTTTAACCAGTCCCGCCCGCAATCTGCTCAGCTGGCCTTCGTCCGCCTCCGGAAAACGGCGATAGAGTTCATCGGCGATCACAAAACCCAGAATGGCATCACCGAGAAATTCAAGGCGTTCGTTATTATGGTGCCCGGCACTGCGATGTGTCAGCGCCCTTTCGATCAGTGTCTCGTCCGCGAAGTCGTAACCTGTGATCCGACCCAGGTGTTCGAGCGGCTGCCTCAATTACTCACCAGTTCAACAGAGTCTGAAAAAAAGATCAGTAAATCTACATTACCGGCAACATTTTTCTGCACTTCATAGTCGATTTCCACCGTGGTGACACCCCCTTTCCTGGTGATCTTAATTGCGTCTTTATCAAATTCGTAAATGCCGTTTACCTTCATTCGGCGACGTATCATCTTGCGTATTTGCGTGACGCTCTTTTTGGTTATCAGCGGCTCCTGCTCCAGCGAGGCCAGCACCGTTTTCACCGTGTAGTTCTCCATGTAGGCAGGGGCCAGTTTAAGGGTCAGGAGAGAAAAAAAACCGATCAGGAACAGCACGAGCAGCCAGCCGGCACCCGTCATTCCCCGTTGTCTGTGTTGCGTCGTCATAGTCGCTGTCTCCCGTTATTCGATTCCATTGCCGATACGATCCCAGGCTATCGGAAAACCCGGTCGATCACCGTCCCAGCTCATCCAGATGCCGAAGGCTTTTCCCACCAGATTCCCCTCGGGCACCAGACCCCAGCAACGGCTGTCATTGCTGTTGTCCCGGTTGTCTCCCATCACGAAGTAGTGGCCCTCGGGAATCACGATGGGCCCGCGGGCCAGCACCTGGCAGCCGAATCCGAAATCCGGTGCCATTGGATTGATCAGGACATCATGTTTCTTTTCGTCCAGCTGTTCGCTGTTCTTAAGCGCCCCGGTTTGACCGGCACCACCGCCGATACCCGTGTAGCGGCCCAGCGGTGTCTGTTTCTGGCGCTCGCCGTTGACGTAAAGCACCTTGTCCCGGTAGAAAATCTTATCGTTCGGTACACCCACCACACGCTTAATATAGTCGACGCTGGGGTTCTGGGGGTATCTGAACACCACCACATCCCCCCGCTGAGGATCCCCTATTTCCACAACCTTCTTACTCACCACCGGCAGCCGGATGCCATAGGTGTATTTGTTGACCAGAATGAAGTCTCCAATCAGCAGGGTGGGCATCATGGAGCCCGAGGGTATGCGGAAGGGTTCCACCAGGAAAGAACGCAGCAGCAGCACGATCAGAATGATGGGGAAAAAAGAGCGTGAGTACTCAACCAGCAAAGGTTCCTTTACCTCGCCATCCCCCGCCGCCGCACGGCGCCTGGGCGCGAAAGCCAGGGCATCCACCAGCCAGATGACACCGGTAATCAACGTGGCAAAAACGAGTAATGTCTGGAATTCAAAATTCATGGATCTGCTTCTCTGTTTCTACTTCTGCTATTGGTGAGGTTGTCACGACGCGACGCCGGTCAATCCTCTTTTCCAACCCTCAGGACCGCAAGAAAGGCTTCCTGGGGTATCTCCACCCGACCCACCTGCTTCATGCGTTTCTTCCCCGCCTTCTGTTTTTCCAACAGTTTACGCTTTCTCGTGATATCGCCACCATAGCACTTGGCGGTGACGTTCTTGCGCAACGCCTTGACGTTGGTCCTGGCGATGATCTTATTGCCGATTGCGGCCTGGATCGCCACATCGAACATCTGGCGGGGGATAAGCTCCTTCATCTTTACCGTCAGTTCCCGTCCCCGGCTGTCTGCATGATTCCGGTGCACTATCACCGAAAGGGCGTCGACCATTTCCCCGTTGATAAGAATATCCAGCTTCGCCAGGTCCGCCTCCTGGAAACGCTTGAACTCGTATTCGAAGGAGGCATAACCCCGGCTTACGGACTTGAGCCGGTCAAAAAAATCCAGCACCACCTCGTTCATCGGCAGTTCGTAGGCCACCTGCACCTGCCCTCCCAGGTACTGCATGCTCTTCTGGGTGCCCCGCTTTTCGATGCAGAGGTTGATGACATTGCCCAGGTAGTCCTGGGGCACCAGAACATGGGCCTCGATAATGGGCTCCCGGATCTCGGCGATGGTCGCTGGGTTCGGAAGTGCGGCCGGGTTGTCGATATACGAAATAGAGCCGTCATTCGTCATCACCTGGTATATCACCGTAGGGGCGGTGGTGATGAGGTCCATATCATATTCGCGCTCGAGGCGTTCCTGAACGATTTCCATGTGCAGCAGGCCGAGGAACCCGCAGCGGAATCCGAACCCCAGGGCCTGGGACGTCTCGGGCTCGAAATGGAGCGACGCATCGTTGAGCTTGAGCTTCTCCAATGCCTCCCGGAAATCCGGGTAGTCATCGGAGTTCACGGGGTAGAGACCGGCAAAAACCCTGGGACGCATCTCCTCGAATCCGGGCAGCGACTCATCCGCGCGCCGGTTATCCAGGGTAATGGTGTCCCCCACGGGAACCCCGTCGATCTCCTTGATGCCGGCTATAACGTAGCCGACCTCACCGGTTCCGAGCTGGGGCATGTCCTGCCGCTTGGGGGTGAACACGCCCACCTTGTCCACCTGATACACCCGGCCGGAAGACATGATGTGCATCTTGTCCCTGGGCCGGATGACGCCGTTCATGACCCGAATGAGTGAGATGACGCCCACATAGGGGTCGAACCAGGAGTCGATAATCAGGGCCTGGAGGGGGGCATCCTGGTCTCCTTCGGGCGGCGGAATGAACTCAATCAACTGCTCGAGCAATTCAGGTATTCCAAGCCCGGTCTTGGCGCTGACCCGGATAGCATGCTCCGCCTCCAGCCCGATGATCTCCTCGATCTCCCGAATGACCCGCTCCGGCTCCGCTGCGGGGAGATCGATCTTATTGAGTACCGGCAAAACCTCCAGGTTCTGTTCAATGGCGGTGTAGCAATTGGCCACACTCTGGGCCTCGACGCCCTGGGCGTCATCGACCACCAGCAATGCCCCTTCACAGGCGGCCAGGGAGCGGGACACCTCATAGGAAAAATCCACGTGTCCCGGGGTGTCGATGAAGTTGAGCTTGTAGGTAGTGCCGTCGGACGCCGGGTAATGTAGCGTTACGCTCTGGGCCTTGATGGTGATGCCACGCTCCCTTTCCAGATCCATGGAATCGAGCACCTGTTCCGACATCTCGCGATCGGTCAGGCCGTGGCAGGCCTGAATGAACCGGTCAGCAATAGTGGATTTACCGTGATCGATATGGGCGATAATGGAGAAATTACGGATGTGCTGCAGGTCGGTCATCAGGCCAAAAAAACGGAACTTCCCAAGTGGAGAGTCCCGTCTACAGAGAATGAAAGGGAGCTAATGATACTCCAGTTTGCCGGCCCCACAAACTTTAGCCTTCCCGATTACGGGTAAACAGCATCAGTTCCATGATTTACAGTTATGAAAAGCATTACCTCACACGGAGTCACGGAGACACGGAGAGAAAGGAATGTATCAGAATGAAATTGAAGGTTTTTCCATGAACCTCCGTGGCTCCGGTAGGGTCGAATTCATTCGACCAATGGGAATGACGGCTGTTGGCCGAATGAATTCGGCCCTACAACGGCAAGCTACCCATCTTTTTACCAGAACCGTAGGGTCGAATTCATTCGACCTATGTAAGCGATCTACCATCACGACCCAGGCGAATGACGCCTCCTTGTTGGCCGAATGAATTCGGCCCTACAACGGCAATCTACCCTTTTTCGATAAATTCAGGTTCTGTCCAGAAAATCGTTCAGGGTCTTGGGATCCAGGTAGTAGTTGCAAAGCAGCTCGTCCCCGGAAGCCAGGACCGGCACAAGGGACCCGTACTTATCGACGAGTCCCGGGTCACCGTCCACGTTGACCTGATGAACCTTAAACGACCGCTCCCGCCTCAGTTCATCCAGTTGCTGCCACATGTCTTCACACAGATGGCAGCCGTCGCGGAAATAAAAGGTCAACCCAGGTGGGGACATTCACCCTTTATCCGGGATGCGCAACGCCAGGAACATGGGGCCGCTCTTTCGCAGCACCAGGACCGGTGTACTGCGCCCCTTGGGCAGGCCCTGCAACTGCTTTTCGAGGTCTTCCACACTCCTGACCCTGGTATTGTTGATCATCTGGATGACGTCTCCCTCCTGGATGCCGGCATCCTGGGCCGGACCCGGCTGGAGCCCTTCCACCAACACGCCTTCGTCACTCTCCAGATCCAGCTCATGCATCAGCTGGGGGGTGATGTCAGTGACGGAGATACCCAGCACGTTTGCATCGGGTCTCTTCGGGGTCATGGCGGTCTTCTCGATCACCTCTTCCTCGGGGAGCTCACCGATATCAACCTTGAAGTCGCGTTTCTTTCCAGACCTCAGGATCACCAGCTCCGCCGGCCGGTCTATGCGGCTGGTGCCCACCAGCGGGGGAAGCTTGGAGGAATTGGAGATCATGTTGCCGTTGTATTCGAGGATGATGTCCCCAGCCTGCAGGCCCGCCTTCTCAGCGGGGCTGTCGGGCAAAACCCTCGCCACCAGGGCACCGCTGGGGTGAGGCATACCGAATGAATCGGCCAGCTCTCGGGTCACGTCCTGAATGAGCACGCCCAGCCAGCCGCGGCTGACCCGGCCGTTGGTGCGCAGCTGGTCCGCCACATTCATGGCCATTTCGATGGGAATGGCAAAGGAGAGGCCCATGAAGCCGCCGGTACGGCTGTATATCTGAGAGTTGATGCCCACAACCTCGCCATCCAGGTCGAACAGCGGGCCGCCGGAGTTACCCGGATTGATGGCCACGTCGGTCTGTATGAAGGGAACGTAGTTTTCGCTGGGCAGGTTGCGTCCCTTGGCACTGACAATACCCGCTGTCGCCGAGTGGTCGAAACCGAAAGGAGAACCGATGGCGAGCACCCATTCGCCCACCTCCAGATCTTCCGTGGATCCGATGGAGGCCACCTTGGGCAGGTTCTTGGCCTCGATCTTCAACAGGCCGACGTCGCTTCGCTTGTCTGTCCCTATCACTTTCGCCTCGAATTCACGACGATCGCTCAGCCGCACTATCACCTCGTCGGCGCCCTCCACCACGTGGGCTGCGGTCAGAATGTATCCATCCTCGGAAATAATGAAGCCGGACCCCAGCGACTGGGCACTGAACTCCCTGGGGCTTCGATCGCTACCCTGCTCATCGCCGAAAAATTTCTCGAAAAACTCGTTCAGGGGACTGTCATCCGGCAGATCCGGCATACGGAAATTGTGACGATATCCCTGGCTCGATTTGCGCTGCGTGGTGCTGATGTTGACAACTGCCAGGCTGTTGGCCTTCACCAGCGCTGCAAAGTCGGGCAACGCCGCCCTGCTTTGCGCCGCTGTGGAAATCACGGCCAGCAGCAGACACGTCAAAAATATGCGGCCGCTTCTATACAACAAAGCATTCATGGGTAACTCCTAGTTGAATTCGATGGTGAGTTCCGCTTCCCGGCGGAGAATGACGGCGTGATATCTGTCATCACGTCCGGTCCTGAAAGTGTAGCTTCTGGCCGCGGAAAGCCCCGACCACAAACCCAGTAGACCGCCCGCTATGGCCATCGGTTCCACTGATTCAAAGCCCAGCACGCCTGCCAGCCATTGGCCTGCGACCGCGAACATCACCAGAGTCAGCAGTGGAACGATATAGATGACGAAGGAGCCCGTCGTAAGAACGGATTCGTCCAGCCCGACAACGACCCGGTCCCCGGGTCCTGCCCCGATCGGGTTGCGCACTTTGACGGAACTGCGGCGTTTTCCAAGGAGTTTTGCCAGGGCCGAAATACCGCACATGGATTTTGCCCCGCAAGGCCCGCAGGCGTGGGAACGGCTGGCTTCCACCATGGCAAACTCTCCCTCGATGGAGACCACCATCGCCTGCTCTTCTATCATAGGCCCGCCGCGGGCCGGACAGCCTCGGCGATGGTCTGGACGGTTACCGAGGGCACTGCACCCACCACTGTGATCTGATGGCCATCGACTTCACGGCCGAACGCATTCATGGCGCCCATCTGGGATCCTCCCCGCAGACCTATTCCGTCTCCGGTTCGCTCCACATAGACTGAAACCGACGCCAGGCCGTCCGAGAACAGAAAATGATCCATGATCTCGCCGCCAGACCCGGCGCTGCGCCGCGAATGGAGATCCAGAACGAAGCCCGCGGGCACTTCCCCGAACGCCCAGTCCGGCTGTTCACCCTCGTTGATCGGGTGCAGCGGCTTCTGATTCACCCAGCCGTAATGCTCCTTCCCATCCAGTGTTGTCTGGTCATGTTCCTTTGAGTCAGGGTTTACATAGAGACTCGTGAACATGATCTGGGAAACGGGCACACCGTTGACCGCGAGCATATCCGTCTTAAGGGGCAGCGCGTTTTCCCGGTCCAGGTAAAGGCTGTAGCCGTAGCGAAACCCGTCCTTCGGCAGGATACCGACCACCTTGACCGGCTTACCCGCAATACGGGTGTCATTCATGAAGCGAAATTCATAATGGGACAGGGATTCGGGGTCCATTGAGAAGACAGCCCGGAATCCACCGCCAATGGCACGACGGCTTACAGACACCGAGTTTGAGTCCGGGGTAATACAGGTTACCGAGGCATTGTCCCGCACCACTTCTCTGGCCGCCCCGTTGAGAGAAACCAGGCGTTCCTGCTCTCCCCCCTCGTCCGCGGTGTGGATCACCCGCATGGATTCCAGCTGATTGTCGTGAAGGTAGACGAAGGTGCCTTCGTAATTGAGAGAACGCACGGCGGTTGTCATGGCCTCGAGCCATTCCTGCACATCCTTCCGGTCCTCGATACCCGCAACCGCGCCCAGGCTCAGCCCGACCGAAAGGGTTGATACCAGAAAGGTCCGGATCATGGTCTGTAGGTATCGTAGCCCACGAAGCTGGTATAGGGCAGCAGACCATTCATCCCGCCCGGCGAGGCGTACTCGCTATGATTGACCAGATAGCGGTTCAAACGCGACTCCAGCTGCGGCTGGGTGAGGTTCTTCCAGTGCGTTCCGGATCTGCGCGGTGTCTCTGCATTAATCGATACAGGCGCCTGGGCGACCTGAATGGGCGTCGATACAGGTGCCTGGGCGACCTGCATGGGCGCGCCCGAAGGCGCCGTGCCCGTAAGCCGCGGCAGTGAGTACACGGCCACAACCGCCACCGATGCCGCCAGGGCCGCACCTGCCGCCGGCTTCAGCCAGCGTGCCTCCGGCCTTGTCCGGGCCTGAGGTTTGGGCGCCGCCAGAATGGGGGGCTCGGACTGTATCTGCTCTCTGACGGCATCGGCAACCGAGCGGCCGGCAACCCGGACACCTTCTCCACGCATGACATCACCGATGAGGTGGTATCGGTCCCAGGCACCCCTCAGGTCGTCGCTGCCAGCTATGCGACTGGATGCGCCGGTTATCTGACCTGGGTCGAGTTCCTGGTCCAATAGCGCAGAAAGCTGCTCTTTCGGGTCATTGCTCATGATTTCACTCTTTTCACTCTGCTGTCTGCTCGTTCAAACACAACCGTCACCGGAGGCATCGACCGATTGCTTTCCATGATGCACCGCATTCGGTTCACGGACTCAACAACGGCTTGAGCCGCTTATCTATGGCGGCGCGGGCGCGAAATATCCTTGATCTGACCGTGCCTACCGGGCATCCCATGGCCTTCGCAATTTCGTCATAGCTCATTCCTTCCAGCTCCCGCAGCATGATCGCCGTACGCAGATCTTCCGGGAGATCATTCATCGCCTCCGCCACCGTCTCCGCCAGTTCGTCCTGAAGCAGGTGGTTTTCCGGGGTGTTGTACTCCCTGAGCCGGGTTCCGACATCCAGCTGTTCGGCGGTTTCGGCATCCACGTCGGTGCCCGGCGGCCTGCGTGCCTGGGCAACCAGGTAATTTTTCGCTGTATTGATGGCAATACGGTAAAGCCAGGTGTAGAAAGCGCTCTCACCCCTGAAATTACCCAACGCCCGGTAGGCCTTGATGAACGCCTCCTGGGTGACATCCTGGGTCTCGCCGGGATCCCGGATATAGCGCGAAACGAGGTTTGCCACCTTCTGCTGGTACTTGAGTACCAGAAGATCGAAGGCCTTCTTGTCGCCGCGCTGTACACGTTCCACCAGTGCCTGGTCTACCTCTCGCTCGCCCATTCAGGCACACCCCCTGTCTGCGGCAAGCGCGTTATCTGTATCAACCTCATTGACCACCTGCTAATCAATTAGTTCTCGCCAATCCCCGTCTTTTTCTATTCTCGTCACACTGGAATTGGGTTAGGATCTCAAATAATCAAGAATTATGACCCCTGGCCTGGTATCCGGCAAATCCCCGACCGATGAATACAAGCGATTACCAGTTTGATGTCCTGATCGTCGGCAGCGGCGCTTCCGGTCTCAGCCTCGCACTCAGGCTGCCCGAATCCCTGAGCATTGGGCTGATCGCCAAAGGCCCCCTGAACGAGGGCAACAGCTACTATGCCCAGGGCGGCATATCGGCAGTCCTGGACGCCGAAGATTCCATCGACTCCCATATCGCCGACACCCTGGATGCAGGTGCCGGACTCTGCAGTGAGTCCGTGGCGCGCATGGTGGTGGAAAAGGGGCCGGAGAATATTCAATGGCTACTTCAGGAAGGCGTGTCATTCACCCGCGATCAGCCTCAGGGCAAGGGTTACCACCTGACGCGGGAGGGAGGACACTCCCACCGGCGCGTGGTGCACGCCGCGGATTCCACCGGACGCGAGCTGGTGACCACACTGGAGCAGACGGCCAGGGAACAGCCGAACATCACGCTGTTCGAATGCCACAACGTGATCGATTTGATCAGGGGCAACCGGTCGGAGAAGGGCGACGACCATTGCCTCGGTGCCTATATCCTGAACCGGGAAACGGGCCGTGTGGAAACCTTCACCGCCCGTTTTACGGTCCTGGCCACCGGCGGCGCCAGCAAGGTCTATCTCTACACCAGCAACCCAGATGTAGCTACGGGGGATGGCATCGCCATTGCCTGGCGTGCCGGCTGCCGGGTGGCCAACATGGAATTCATCCAGTTCCACCCGACCTGCCTGTTCCACCCCCACGCCAAATCCTTCCTGATCTCCGAGGCCCTGCGCGGGGAAGGCGGTAAACTGTTGCTGCCCGACGGCACCCGTTTCATGCACAAGTTCGACCCTCGCGAGGAACTGGCACCCAGGGACATCGTCGCCCGGGCCATCGACCACGAGATGAAGCGCCTGGGCGCCGACTGCCTGTTTCTCGACATCACCCACAAACCGGCGGAGTTCGTCAGGGAACACTTTCCGACCATTCATGCCAGGTGCCTGGAATTAGGCATCGATATCACGAAAGAGCCAATCCCCGTGGTTCCTGCGGCCCACTATAACTGCGGCGGCGTGATGACCGACAGGTTCGCCAGGACCGATGTCCCCAACCTGTACGCTGTCGGCGAAGTTGCCTACACAGGCCTCCACGGTGCCAACAGAATGGCCAGCAACTCACTCCTGGAATGCCTGGTCTTCGCGGCGCAGGCCGCCACGGATATCGAAAGGCATATCGGGCAGACCTCACTGCCCTCAGAGGTGCCGCCGTGGGATGAAAGCCGGGTTACAGACTCCGACGAGGAGGTGGTGGTCTCCCACAACTGGAACGAACTGCGCCACTTCATGTGGGACTACGTGGGAATCGTTCGCACCAACAAGCGCCTGGAACGGGCAAAAAGCCGCGTCAATCTCCTGAAACATGAGATCCGCGACTACTACGGTAAATTTCACGTCACCAACGATCTGCTGGAACTCAGAAATCTGGCCGAAGTGGCAGATCTTATCGTCCGCTCGGCACAGCGCCGCAAGGAAAGCCGCGGATTACATTTCACCCTGGATTTTCAGAAGCGGGACGATCGCACCCAGCGCCGGGCAACTGTCCTGATCCCGGACAATTTCAATCCGGACCATGCCTTGGGGGAGTGAGTTATTCCGAAAGGTGGTGGGGTATTTACTCCTCCTACCCCTACATAATGGCAACCGTTCAGATCCCTGCGTCGGATCCACGTTGTAGGGCCGAATTCATTCGGCCAAGTGCGAATAAATTCGCACCTACAAAGCACAGACTCCATATCTTGTACCAGGAGGAGCATACCGCCCATCCTCTATTCCGAATCTTTGCGAGTGCGTTGGAGTCGAAGCCGCACCCTGAGCCGCCTGACCTGATCCGCATCGGCGTTGTCGCCGGGCAGAATCACATAACGGCGTTTGAATGTCCCGGTAGAAAATCCCAGGACCACTATCCAGGACCAGACCGTACTGTTACCTAACAGTTTCGCCGATTGCGGAACAGCCTGGCCGTCGTAGAGGATCCACTCCCCTTCAGGCAGCCATTCGATCTGCCGCACAGCCCCCCTGCCCTCCAGGCGAACAAGGGTCTTTCGCCACAGGTACCAGCTGACCAGGACAGGCACCACAAGAATCAATAGCGATGCCTCCAGGGTCTCAAGCCATAACAGCATTGCGGCACCGGTGAGATGGGTAGCGTCAATAAACCAGGACAGCCGGCGGGATGGTTTAAGGTGCAATCGAATGATTTCGGGTAGGTTCTTCATCACATCCTTGTGATAGCTCTTCATGCGGCCCGGAGAGGGCTTGAGCGTAATCCGGGGGGTTACAGTACCTCAGAACTGAAACCGTCTACAAAATAAAAAGCAAGATGGGCAGTTTGCTTCCCCCAATACACGATGTAAGGTTTGCGCTATGTAGGTGCGAATTCATTCGCACTCGGCCGAATGAATTCGGCCCTACAGCACGGATTCGACGCAGGGATCTAAGGGGTATGCAGTACCTCAGACCTGAACCTTCAACAAAATAAAGATCAAGGCGGGCGGTTTGGTCCTCCCGGCACAAGATATAGGGTCCGTGCTACGTAGGTGCGAATTCATTCGCACTTGGCCGAATGAATTCGGCCCTACAGCACGGATTCGACGCAGGGATCTAAGGGGTATGCAGTACCTCAGACCTGAAACCTTCAACAAAATAAAGATCAAGGCGGGCGGTTTGGTCCTCCCGGCACAAGATATAGGGTCCGTGCTATGTAGGTGCGAATTCATTCGCACTCGGCCGAATGAATTCGGCCCTACAGCGCGGGCTCGCCCGTTTCTTCACCCGTGTCTCGATAAGAAAGCGTATTTTCACATGGAGATGCGGAGACAATTCTTTCGTGTCAAGTTATGGGTAGCCACCCTGGAATCCTTTGACATCAGAAGTCATAAAGACGAGAATTGTGCAGGTGCAACAATTGGGGGTCGGGAATTGGCTTTAAGAAACGACGAACGGCCGCTGGAACCTGAACAGGAAGCAGTATCGAAGGACCAGCAAAAGAGCGCCGAAGAGAAGCCGCAGGAGTTCGGCGGCCCCTCCGGCCCTGAACCCACCCGCTACGGCGACTGGGAGCGAAAGGGCCGCTGCATCGATTTCTAAATGTCTCTGCATTAATTGAGATTTTTCGTCTATCCCTAGCGGGTATCCGGGGATACGAGGCCGGCTATCAATCGAGTCTGATCCAGATCTCCCACAGATGGCGAGAGAACGTGGAACTCGGGTGAGGGTGGAATGGCACTTACTTACGCTCAAAACCACCGTCATCCCGGCGTAGGCCGGGATCCAGATCTGCCAATGTTGGTTACTTTCCTGGATTCCGGCCTGCGCCGGAATGACGAACAAGGCATTTGGACCGGGCTGTTTGGCTTAGGTTAAATACCGTTCGGGCAAGGGTGAGTTTTCTTCGGCATCCTCATAGGCCTGAATATTTATCATCAGAGGAGAAAACATGAGCTCATCCAACAACCGTCCGATTTCTCCCCATCTGCAGATCTATCGTCTGCCCCTGACGGCGGTGCTATCGATTGGCTTTCGTGCCGCCGGTGCCATTCTGGCCGGGGGTCTGGTGCTGCTGATCTGGCTGCTGGTAGCGGCTGCGAGCGGCCCCGATTACTATGCCCAGGTCCATTCCCTGGCTGCATCCTGGTTCGGACAACTGGTGCTGTTCGGTTTGACCTTTATCCTCTACTACCATCTCTGCAACGGCGTACGCCACCTCTACTGGGATGCGGGATACGGATTCGAACCCGAGTTGGTGGTGAAATCGGTCTGGGTGGTGCTTGCAGTCTCTGCCGGACTGACCGTCCTGACCTGGCTGGTCGCTTTCATCGCATAGGGGCGAAACATGAATCTTCGTACACCATTATCACAAGTCAAAGGCCTGGGTTCAGCGAAAGACGGCGTATCCCACTGGTGGATGCAGCGCCTTACCTCGATCGCCCTGGTGCCTCTGGTTCTCTGGCTGGGTTTCGCCCTGGCCTCACTGCCCGGAGCAGACTACGCAACTTTCACCGAGTGGGTGCGTTCACCCATGGTGGCGGTGCTGCTGATTCTGACCATCGTGGTCGCATTTCACCACGGCCAGATGGGGCTGCAGGTCATCATCGAAGACTATATTTCCCACGAACCCGCCAGAGTCGCAGCCATCATTCTGGTCAAGTTGTTCGCCGTTCTGTTTTCCGTGATCGGAGTCTACTCCGTTCTCAAGATTGCCCTGGGAGCCGGATGAATGAGTACAGCATACGAAATCATTGATCACACTCACGACGTGGTGGTAGTGGGTGCCGGCGGCGCAGGCCTGCGCGCCACCCTGGGCATGGCCGCTCAAGGTCTTTCCACCGCCTGCATCACCAAGGTCTTCCCCACCCGGAGCCACACAGTGGCGGCGCAGGGGGGCATGAGTGCGTCCCTGGGCAACATGGGCGAGGACAACTGGCGCTGGCACATGTACGACACCGTCAAGGGGTCCGACTGGCTGGGCGACCAGGACGCCATCGAATACATGTGCCGCGAGGCTGTGCCCGCGGTCATTGAACTGGAGCACTTCGGTGTCCCCTTCTCCCGGACCGACGAGGGTCGCATCTACCAGCGCCCTTTCGGCGGCATGACCACCAACTTCGGCGAGGGCATCGCCCAGCGAACCTGCGCGGCGGCGGACCGCACCGGGCACGCCATACTGCATACCCTCTACCAACAGTCACTCAAACATAAGGCCGAGTTCTACATCGAGTACTTTGCCCTGGACCTGATCATGGAAGATGGCGTCTGCCGCGGCGTGGTGGCCTGGGATCTTGCCACGGGCATCATGCACCGGTACCGTGCCCGCACCGTGGTGCTCGCCACCGGGGGCTACGGACGCGCCTATTTCGCCGCCACATCGGCCCACACATGCACCGGCGACGGTAATGCCATGGTGCTGCGTGCCGGGCTGCCGCTTCAGGACATGGAGTTCGTGCAGTTTCATCCCACGGGTATCTACGGCTCGGGCTGCCTGATCACCGAAGGGGCCCGGGGTGAGGGCGGATTTCTGACCAATTCCGAGGGCGAGCGTTTCATGGAGCGCTATGCTCCCAGCGCCAAGGACCTCGCCTCCCGGGATGTCGTCAGCCGCGCCATGACCATGGAGATCGTCGGTGGAAAGGGTGTGGGAGGGGACAAAGATCACATTCATCTGCATCTCGAACACCTGGGTACCGAGGTGCTGGCGGAACGACTGCCGGGTATCTCAGAGTCCGCGAGAATATTTGCCGGCGTGGACGTCACCAGGGAACCGATCCCGGTACTGCCGACGGTGCATTACAACATGGGGGGCATCCCCACCAACTACCACGGCGAGGTGGTCACCCTGAAAGATGGCGATCCCGACGCTGTGGTGCCGGGCCGGATGGCTATCGGCGTGGCGGCCTGTGTGTCTGTGCACGGT
>JAQYVO010000003.1 GCA_030145425.1 Chromatiales bacterium
AGCTTGCGATGATGATTCAGCAGACCGCCATCCGGCCCGATCACCAGGTAGCTGTTGTAGAGGGTTGCCCGGCTGAGCTGTCCGTCCCGCTCATTGATGCCGCACAGCACGGTGACGCCGTGGCGACGCGCCGCCTCGTACAGGGGGTCCAGATCATCCCGGTTCAGGTCGACCGCCTGCTCCAGCAGGCGTTCATGCAGGCTCTCGCTCAGTCCCCAGTCACTGCCGGGCCTGAGCCGCCATACCCAGGCCGGGTAGCCGGGGACGAAGGCCTCGGGAAACACCACCAGATCCGCACCCTGCGCGACCGCCTGGTCTATGTATTCAACCGCTCTTTGAAGGGTCTGCTTGCGGTCCAGAAAGACCGGTGGCACCTGCACGATGGCCAGCTTACTCATGTCATGTATCCTCAGGCATATAGGCCGATCTGCTCGGCTTTGCCTCAGGGTATAGACACAGGCGTCTGAATTTACCCGAATGATTCCCTAAGAAATTACGAAGAAAATAATTTTTCTATTATTTCATTGGGTTGGATGATACTAACCGGCACCTGAACAGTGCCCGGTCTGCCGCCCGAAGGGAGTGCTATCGGTCCACGAGATCCAGCGGGGCCAGGGCAGTCAACAGTTGATCGGTCTGTTCCTGATCAGTCATGGGATAGGTCCCGAGCCAGGCCTGTAGATCAAAATCCCCCCGCAGTGAGCGTATTTCCTCGGCTTCCCATACCGCGCCCTCATGATCTCCGGCCATCTCCATTACCGCTGCCAGATAGACGTGGGCCTCCAGACTGGCCGAATTGCGCACCAGTGCCTCGTTGAGATTGATCAGGGCCTGCTCCCAGTCCCGCAGATAAAAATAAGCCCTGCCCAGCAGAAGGAAATAGAGATAGCCCGCATCGGGATTCAGGCGGATTGCGGTACGCAGCAACCCGGGCGTCTCTTCGGAACGCCCCAGGTAGGTGTTGATGCCCCCCATCAGGGCGTAGGCGTCGGCAAAAGACTGATCCAGAGATATGGCCTTTCGCAACAGCCCCAGGGCCCTTTCGTGCTCTCGATGCTGGGTGTTCACATAGGCCAGGACCCAGTAGATCTCCGGTATTTCAGGATTGATCTGCAACGCTGTCCGGGCCATTCTTCTGGCTTGTTCCAGGGCCTCGTTCCCATCGGCAGCCCACTGATTCCGGTAATCCGCGGCAAAACTCAGGGCCAGGCCCGCATAGGCCCTTGCGAACGAGGGGTCCAAGGCAATGGCCTGACGGTAGAGTTGGCGCGCCTTTTCATTCCCGGCCTGCGTCCGAACCAATAACAGTGCCTGGGCCTGCAGAAAATGTTCATAGGCCTGGACGTTATGGGTATAGCTGTGTGCCAGGCGCAGCTGCTCGGCCTCGGTCACTTTCAGAGAAAGGGTCGACGCGATACGGCGGCTGATCTCTTCCTGAATCTGGAACAGGTTCTCGAACGGCCTGTGATAGCGTTCGGACCAGATCTGGCGGCCGGTCTCCTTGTCGAGTAAATGTACATTGACACGCAGTTGTCCGTGGGCACGTTGTACTTCCCCCGAAACCTGGTAACGGGCGGGAACCGTCTCCGGCTCCTCGCTCCTCTGGCCCATGATGGAGCGTGAACCGATCACCCAGAGACCGGAAAGTTTGGATAAATCGGTAATCAGATCAAAGGTCAGACCCTGGGCCAGATAGGCATGGGCCGTGTCTTCGCCGATCAGCGCGAACGGGTGTACCGTCAATGTGGGCAGCCCGTCCGGTGGTGCGTCCGGAGCCGTCACAACGTCTGTTGATGTCTCTGTGAGATCGACAGGCAGGATATAAGCAGTAATCACACCGAAAATCAGTAATGCCAGCCCGGCAGCCAGAAAATAGGTCCAACGCCTCCTGTTCAACGGCACCGAGCCAACCCCATCGGAGGCTGAATCGACGGTTGCCACCAGGCGGTAGCCGCGTTTAGGCACGGTCTGGATATACTTGGGGTTTCTCGCGCTGTCCCCCAGCGCCTTGCGCAGCTTTATGATTGCCTGAGTCAGCGTATCGTCACTGACGATGACACCGGGCCACAAGGCCTCGAACAGCTGTTCGCGACTCAGCGTATCACCTGCATTCTGTGCCAGGTGACACAACAGTGCCATGACCTTGGGTTCCAACTGAACCCGGGCATTCCCACGACGCAGCTCGTTTCCTGCCGGATAGATCCTGCATTCACCGAGACTAAATACTTCTGGCATAAAGGTTCCGGTCCCCTGTTGATACACCGGAGAATATAGCCTAAAAGGCGACACCCGGTCCTGCTTGTCATTCGTTGTTGGCCAAACGTCCCATAATCCCTACAATCGGGTTCTTTTCGGTTTTCGATCCCATTTGACATGAACAGCATCGAACCACTGATTGCAGCCTCACATGAGAATTTTGATTTAACCTCTCAGTCATCTGCCACAGCCACCATCAGGATTCACCGAGCACAAAAATATGCACGAACAGCAGTTTCTCCAAGGATACCGCGTACTGGATCTGTCCCAGTACATACCGGGACCCTATGCAACCCGGCAGCTCGCCGATCTGGGTGCCGACATCATCAAGATCGAGCCCCCCGGCGGTGACCCGATGCGCCATTTCATGTATTCGGATTCCGGGGCAGTCTCACCTTTTTACCGGCATCTCAACCGCGGCAAACGGGTGCTCAGGCTGGACCTCAAATCGGATACCGGCGCCAGTGTATTTAGATCACTGCTCGAGGGTGCAGACGTATTACTGGAATCCTTTCGTCCTGGTGTCCTGGAGCGGCTCGGATTCGGTCGGGAACAGCTTGTGCAAATCAATGAGCGCCTCGTTCACTGCACCTTGTCCGGTTTCGGCCAGACCGGTCCCTACCGGTTACGCGCGGGTCATGATCTCACCTACTGCGCGGTCAGCGGTTCGCTGACCCCATCCCACGGATCCGACAAACCCGCAATCACCTTCCCGCCACTGGCAGATCATGCCGGTGCCATGCAGGCGGTTAACGCCATTCTGGCCGCACTTCTGGGCCGGGAGCGGACATCAAAAGGGGCCTTCCTGGATATCAGTCTGTGTGAATCAGCGCTCTCCTGGCAATACCTGGGACTCCAGGACGGTCCATCCGGACAGGCACGCCTGATACTCACCGGGGGGGCTGCCTACTACAACATATACCAGACTGCGGACCGACGATTCGTGTCCCTGGCACCCCTGGAACCCAAGTTCTGGCAAGCCTTTTGCGATGCGGTGGAACATCCGGACTGGGTGGCGCGGCAGTCCGAGCCTCTTCCCCAGGAAGCACTGACCGGCCAATTACAGGAGATGTTTGCATCCCGGCCACTGGAGTATTGGCAGGACAAGCTCAAGGATGTGGACTGCTGCTTTGAACCCATCCCTCCCATGGAGGGAGTTGAACAGCATCCGCAAATCCAATCACGCCGGACGCTCCATGGAGATGAGCCCTCCTACCCCGCCTGGATAGACGGCAGCCCTGTTCCTATTGGGGCAGAGATGGAGGAATTGACAGACGCTGGAAAAATTGATTGGCGGAACGTTAAACCGTAGCCTGCGTTGAGCGCAGCTCAACGCAGGCTACAAAACTACTGATCCTGCTTCGAGTCCATCTCTTCCCAGATCTCATCCATGCGCAAATAGTGTTTGGGATAGCTGGGGCTGTATTGCAGGAAGGTGGGGATCGGATAACGCACACCGCCCTTGTGTGTACCCTCCAATCCCTCCACGATGCTATCTGCCCAGTCCCAGGGAAAACTGAAGGCCATCTCGTGGTCCTGGGTCTGGGAGAATACCCGGTCCCCGTTGCAGGGGAGTATGACCTCCGGCTTGCCGCTTTTCAGGGGAATAATGATCTCGTCCACGCAATCCAGCCGCCCGGCAAAACTCGAATGCAGCCTGCCACCCTCCTTCCAGAGTGCGGCGTTTACCAGCCGCATGACCTGGGCGCTGTTTCCGTAGATCAGAACCACATCCGGCTCAAAGGCACAGCGCTGCAGCGGGGCGCTTAGAACACACTCGATTTCCCCATGCTCCAGTTTTTCCCCCGCCGCTTCCGTATTGGCACCGGCTTCCAGGCTGGCATTGTACATCTGGTTGCAAAGGTGGCCCTCCTCCATGTAAGTCAACATGGGTTTGAAGCCGAATGCCGCCGCCGCTGGCGCACATGACATATCCTGCTCGGACGTTGCCACAACCCATCCGTAACGACGGCTCATGGCAACAGACTGGCATATGGTCACCTTCAGCCCCATCTGCGCCGGTCGCTTGACCCTATCCGGCAACGCTTCTCCGGGCTTGACCAGCTTGATGGCCACCGGAAAAGTATCCGAGCGGATATAGCGTGTGAGTGTTTTGTCCAAATGAGCCGGATCCATTGACATCCTCCACTTAGGGTTTAAAGAAGATCATAGTGCCATTCACGGGTCTTAAAGAAAACAGCGTCGTGGCAGGACAATAGCACCCGTTCGGAAACCGGTGTTACCATCCCCCTCCATGAACTTGGCGCAGCGGTACGGCAACCATAAGGCGGGTGTTATCATCGTTGTCCTGGGTGTGCTTGTGCTCAGTTTCGATGCCCTCTTGATTCGTCTCGCACATGCCCCTGCCTGGGATGTGGTTTTCTGGCGCGGAGCGCTGATGGGGGTTTCCCTTGTACTGTTCGCAGGCCTGAATGGCAGGATCAGGGTATTCGCCGCCTTCTTTGATTGCGGTCTGCCCGCCTACTTCACCGCTATGCTTCAGGGTTTCGGGACAGCGATGTTCGTCCTGGCCATCAGCAGCACCAGTGTCGCCAACACGGTGGTGCTGATCGCCACGGCCCCGCTTTTTGCCGCCATCGCCAGCCATTTCTTTCTAAAAGAACGCGTGCCGCTGCAAACTTGGGCTGCCTGTGTCTTCGTCGTTGTGGGCGTCGCCCTGGTATTCAGCAGTTCTTTTGAAATTTCGGATACCCTGGGCAATCTTTTTGCCCTGTTTGCCGCGCTGGCACTGGGAGGCAACCTGACTATCCTGCGACGCTACCCCGAGATGCCCCGGATTCCGCTGGTGGCGGTCAGCGGAACCATGATTGCGTTGATCGCGCTTCCACTCAGCGCCCCTTTGCAGTTGTCCGGTGACAGCTATGTCGTCCTGATTATCATGGGTATGGTGCAGATGCCCCTGGCGCTGATCCTTATCACGTCTGGCACCCGTTACCTGACGTCCCCGGAGGTCAGCCTTTTCCTGCTGCTGGAGACCCTGTTTGGACCGGTCTGGGTCTGGATGGTGTTTGAGGAGACCGTATCCCATCAAACCCTCGCCGGCGGCCTGATCATCGTCGGTACGCTGGTGGTATACAGCTGGAGAAGTTTTCTAATTGCTAAAAGCACATGACGATACCCGATCACAGATAACGTAAATACACATAAACAGTGGCCACGACGATGCTGACCAGCATCAATGGGAATGCCATGGCCATAAAGGGAAGAAAAGCTATCCTATGCCCGGCACGCTCGGCGAATCCCGCGACTATCAGGTTGGCACTGGCGCCTATCAATGAACCGTTCCCCCCGAGGCACGCCCCGAGGGCAAGAGACCACCACAGGGGCATCAGGTTCTCGGCACCCCCGAAGGTAGGGGCCATGGATTTGATCATGGGAATCATGGTGGCCACAAAAGGAATATTGTCAACGACCGTGGAAGCGATGGCTGACATCCAGATAATGGCAATCGCAGTGATCGTCATGTCACCACCGGTCAGCTCCAGGACCCAGTTGGCCAGTATCTCCAACAACCCCGCGTGTTCGATTCCGCTCACAACGATAAACAGGCCGACAAAGAAAAAGATGGTTACCCACTCCACCTCAGCGAAAGAGTGATGGACATCCTCGGTCTGCTCTTCGGGCTTTTCGCCCAGATTGTTCAACAAGAGCAGAATGCCGGCGCCGAACATGGCGATGGTCGCCGGTTCCAGGTGAAGCGGATGGGCCAGTACGAAGCCGATGACCACCAGTGTCAGCACAGCCAGGGACTTTTTCAACAATACCTTATCGGTAATCGCATCCCGCTCCCGGAACTGCATGACCCGCCGGCGTGCCTCATCGGTTGCCTGGAGCCCCCTCCCCCATAAAAAGTAAATGATGATCAGGGTAATCAGCATGATGAGCGGTGTTATAGGCGCCAGATTGAGCAGAAAATCATTGAACGTCAGGTTGACCGCCGAACCGATCATGATATTGGGCGGATCACCGATCAGAGTGGCGGTCCCGCCGATGTTCGAGGCAAAAATCTCCGCGAACAGGTAAGGATAGGGATTGACCTTGAGTTCTTCCGTTATCAGCAGGGTGACCGGTGCGATCAGCAATACCGTGGTCACATTATCCAGGAGCGCGGAGAACACGGCCGTAACCACGGACAACATCAACAGTATGCCCCAAGGCCTGGCCTCCACCCGTTTGGCCGACCAGATGGCCACGTACTGGAAAACGCCGCAGCGCCGTGTAATGGCGACTATCACCATCATACCGGCCAAAAGCCCCAGGGTGTTGAAATCCACACCCGCTATCGCCTGCTCCTGGTTCAATACCCCCAGGACGATCATCAGGCCGGCACCGAGGCCGGCTACGATGGCGCGGTTCACCCGCTCCGTTATGATGACGGCATAAGTGAGGACAAAAAGAATGGTGGAAACCCAGAAGGGATCCCAACCGAATATCACATGGGAGACAATCGCTTGCTCGTCGTGCATGCCCAACCTTGACCTATTGCTTCACAGGGTCTGCTTCAGGCTCCATTTCCATACAGGCGTCCTGGAGCTTGTCCTTCTCAACGGCGTAGACATTGATCACCAGCTTTTCCAATACATCCCATGCAGAGACCATACCCACCAGCTTGTTTTTCTTCCCCTTGACCACAATGACGGGGAGGCTGGTGTCCCGGCTCTCGTTTAGCAGTTCCAGCACCTCCGGGAAAGGCGTAGAGGGCTTGCAGAAAAGCAGGTTTTTCTTTTTCTCCAGAAAATCGGAAACAGGGCGTTGGCCGATATTCTCCAGGCGACCGTACAGTTCACCCAGATCATCGGGCATGAAACTGAGCTCTTTCAAGCCGTGATTCATCTGGGCCGCCTTTGGTAGCAGCAGGTGGATCAGGCGCCGGATGCCGAACAGCCCCACGAACTGTTCGTTCTCATCCACAACAGGCAGGTTTCTTATCTGCTGCGTATGCATGATCCGCAGCGCGTCGCTTACCTTGTCGTTCGGCTTGAGCTTCTCGAGACGGAAGCTCATGATGGTTTCAGCTGTCATCCAAATAATCCTTCCGCTTTAGTGTAGATTCTTATGGTTCGGCATCGGCAAATCCGCACGTTCGGATCATGCTATCCCAACAACACTCTATTATAGTTTATTGCTCAAACTGCGGAATCCTTTCCGGAAACCGAACCGCACGGCAGGTTCAGCCGGAGCGACAGGGAGAAAAATTGGATGCAACACAGGAAGTTGCCGCACCCCGACCCCAAAATGTATGATCCATTAATGGTGACGCTTGGGGATATCGAGAAGGCGCGATCGAGGATCGGTGATTCGGTCTTTTTGTCGCCCTGTTCCAAGTCCGAGACGCTCAGCCGACTCACCGGCTGCGAAGTCTACCTCAAACTGGAAAATCTGCAGATGACCGGCTCCTACAAGGAGCGCGGTTCGCTTAACAAAATTCTCCAGCTCAGCGACCTGCAAAAAGCCGCCGGGGTCATTACCGCGTCGGCCGGCAATCATGCCCAGGGGGTTGCCCACGCGGCACGACTCAGCGGTATAGAGGCCACGATCGTCATGCCCGAGACCACCCCGCTGTCGAAAATCAGGGGCACCCAGGAGTTCGGCGCCACTATCGTGCTGCACGGAGGCGGCTACGATGAGGCCTACCGGAAGGCCTGCGAGTTGCAGAAGGAGAAGGGCTGCACCTTTATCCATGCCTTCAATGACCCCCATGTCATTGCCGGCCAGGGGACTATCGGGCTCGAATTGTTGGAACAGGTCCCCGATGTGGATGCCGTTGTGGTGCCGATCGGCGGTGGCGGGTTGATTGCGGGCATTGCAACCGCGGTCAAAGGAATTCGTTCGGACGTCAGGGTCATTGGTGTGGAGGCCGAGCGCATGCCGGCCATGCAGGCGAGTATCAACGCGGGAAGAATCTGCCCTCTCCCCACCATAAACACCCTTGCCGACGGCATCGCGGTGGCAAATGTCGGTGACCACACCCTGCCTATCGTCCAGAAGCTGGTGTCGGCCATCGTCACCGTAAACGAGGAAGAGATTGCCAATGCCGTGATGGTGCTCCTGGAGCGGGAGAAGACACTGGCCGAAGGCGCCGGCGCGGTGGGTTTTGCCGCACTCTACAACCGCCATGTCACGGATATCGTGGACAGGAAGGTCGTGGTGATCATAAGCGGCGGCAACATCGACATGACCTTGCTTTCCAAAATCCTGGAACGGGGCCTGGAATCCGATGGGCGCCTGACCCGTCTCAAGATCGTGGTACCCGATAAACCCGGCAGCATCGCTGAACTGGCGGCGCTTGTCGCGCGGCATCGCGCCAACATATTGCAGATTTCACAAAATCGTTCGGTGATCGAAGTGAAGCTTGAGGAGACCGAGGTGGAACTTACCCTCGAAACCCGGGGCCTGGATCACACCAGACTGATAACGAACTCAATCAATGATCACGGATTTCGGGTCAAATGATCATGTCCCGAATGATTACCTTGAGGACTACCCAATGAAACTCTATCTGGTTCAACATGGTGAAGCCCTCAGCAAGGCACAGAACCCCGAACGGCCTTTGAGCCAACAGGGACAGTCCGATATGGAGCACCTCGCCGCATTTCTTTCGGAAGATATCCAAGTCTCCAGGGTTATCCATAGCGGCAAGGAGCGCGCACTCCAGACAGCAAACATCCTGGCTGCCGCTTTGTCTTCCGGAACGAGAGTGGATGCCGTCGGCGGCATCAATCCAAAAGACCCAACCGGTCCGTTTGCACAGGACATTTCAAACTTCGATGGAGATACCCTGGTCGTTGGGCACCTTCCCTTCATGGCGAAACTGACCAACAGGCTGGTGACCGGTTCGGAGGATACTACGGTGGCGGCTTTCCGTCCGGGAACCGTCGTTTGCCTGGAATCCCTTGAACCGGGAGACTGGCAGATACAATGGATGTTGCGCCCTGAACTGTTGAGAAATCGCTAGCTTCGGTACCTGTGTTGACCCGGCATAATCTTATAATCAATTAATTTAATAACAATGGACCTGCCCTTAATCAAGCAGCAGACCACCCTTGTAGGGCCGAATTCATTCGGCCAACAGCCATCATCGCTATTAAAGACAGAGAGGCCACCATAAACCTATAACGCATTACGCGGGGGGCATCATTCCCTGGATCATCTCAAGAATTGGTCGAATGAATTCGACCCTACAGTTTTGTTGACCGGCGGTACGCGTTTTTTTCGCGAATGTCGATTTACCCACTCAAACGGGGGATCGGCCATAATAATAAGATACTAAAAACAATAGTCTTTTCTCCCCTGGTATCAGGTAATCCGGTCTGCCCGAGACCTAAATTGCATTTCACCTAGATTCTTACGATTTATATGGTTTATGCTTTGTAATCTTGATGACACAGAAATTGGTGCATTATTTGGCTCATCAAGAAGAACCCGCCGAACGAAGAAGGGGCCGGGTTGATGCTCACTAAAATTAGATAAGAATTTTCACAACACACCAGAAGGAGAACCAGTATGGGTCGAGTAGCATTGGTAACGGGGGGCACCCGTGGTATCGGCGAAGCCATATCCATTGCCCTGAAAGATGCGGGATACACTGTCGCTGCGGTTTATGCGGGCAACGATGTGGCAGCCAAGGAATTTTCGGATAAAACCGGGATTAAAACGTATAAATTCAATGTCTCTGATTTTGGTCAGTGCCAATCCGGCATCGCCCAGATCGAATCTGATATGGGACCGGTAGAGATTCTGGTCAACAATGCGGGGATTACCCGCGACGCCACCCTGCACAAAATGACGCCGGAACAATGGGCAGAGGTTATTCAAACCGATCTGACTTCCTGCTTCAACATGTGTCGGATAGTCATTGAAGGCATGCGCGCACGTTCCTTCGGACGCATTATCAATATCAGCTCCATGAACGGCGAATTGGGTGGTTTTGGGCAGGCCAACTACTCTGCCGCCAAGGCTGGAATGATCGGTTTTTCCAAAGCCGTGGCCAGAGAGGATGCGAGCAAAGGGGTTACCGTAAATGTCATCACTCCCGGTTTCATCGCCACCGAGATGGTATTGAGCATTCCGGAAAAAGTCATGACCAACATCGTCAACGGCATTCCGGTAAAACGTCTTGGAGAGCCCGCGGAGATAGGCCGGGGTGTTGTATTTCTGGCCTCGGATGATGCCGGTTATATCACGGGTTCCACCTTGGACATCAACGGTGGTATGTACATGATCTGAGCTGCCTTCGCGGCATCAGTTTTCATTTTTCCATGCCCAACTGCCGCCTGGATTTCGGTTCAGGCGGCATGATCTATCAGACTGCGGATGGTCCGTTTCTCCAACAGATGGTTGGCACGTTGGTACGCTATCTGCGAGACCTGTTGAAATAAACACTATTCAGAAGCTTTCACCACCCCGTTCTCCATTACCATACTCTCCAGCAGATCAATAAAGCATTGCTGAAAACGACGGAGATACTTGTCCTTGTGGTAGCCCACCCAAGTGGTTTCCCAGGGCAGCAGATGGCTGAGATCGCGTGTGGCCAGATCCTGATCCTGCTGGGGCGCATAGGCCATACTGGCAATCAACCCTATTCCCAGGCCCTCTCGCACATAGGTCTTGATGACATCGGTATCCACCGCCGTCAGCACCACCTCCGGCTTGAAGCCTGCCCTGGCGAAGGTACTTTGCAGCCGCCCGGAACCGGTGATTCCGAAGGTGTAGGTGATCAGGGGATAATCACAAATGCTGTTCAGAGAAAGGGGCCGGCGTTTCAGCACAGGGTGTCCCTTCATGGCAATCAGACTGCGGTTCCAGCGATAGCAGGAGATGGCTGTCAGCCCCGAGTGCACACCCAGTTCTTCGGTACAGATTGAAAAATCAACCTGGTCAGTCATGGCCATTTCCACCAGCTGCTGGGGTGTACCCTGTTGAATCTGCATGCTGACTGACGGATAGATCTGCCGAAAGGCGCGAATAACCGGAGGCAGTACATATCGGGCCTGGGTGTGGGTTGTCCCAATCCGCAGCATGCCGCTTACTTCCTCCCTGTGATCGCGCCCGACAGCCAGTATGTTTTCGCGGATTGCCAGGGCTTGGCGGGCATACTTCAGCACCGTCTCACCCGCCGTCGTGAGACAGACCAGGCGTTTCCCCTTGCGCATAAACAACTGGGTACCCAGTTCCTGTTCCAGTTTTGCCAGGTGCTGCGAAACAGCCGACTGCACCAGACACAAACGATCTGCCGCTTCAGTGACTTTGAATCCCGACTCGGCCAGCACCACCAGCGAATTCAGTTGCCTGAGTTCCATATCTCTATTTGTGATGGTTCATCTCAATTAATTACTTTTAAAGATATACATTGCCGGTGAATATTACTACCCACAGACCTGATTTTTCTTGGATTTAATTGGGAAAGCCATGCATAACACCGCAGAAACCGACTTCAACACCCCTGTGCATCCGTTGTCAGAATGCCAGCTTTCGCGGTTGAAACAGGCAGTGAACGACCTGAATACCGAGCAGTTGACCTGGTCGAGCGGCTATCTGGCCGGCCTTGGGGCAAAACCCCTGCCCGCCGCCCGGACTGAAACGGTACCGGTGATGACCATTCTATTTGCCACCCAGGGAGGAAA
>JAQYVO010000028.1 GCA_030145425.1 Chromatiales bacterium
GCCGAACTTCAGGGAGGTCTCACGCCCGGATCCAAAATGCTCTTCAAGCGGTCCTTCTACTGTATTGCTATCGCGATTGGTGACATAGAAAAAACGGAACACGCCCTGCTCCTCCAGTTGCGACACCGTCATGCGCCGGAAGGCGAACTGTTCCGCATGCTCCAGCAGCGTGCGCGTTCCGACGAAATAGGCGTACAGGGAGGCCCCGGCAATACCCAGGAGAGCTGCATAGAGCGCCCAAAGCAGTGGACGCCTGACGAGACTCATATTTGTATCAATTTCTTCTGCGAACCAAGATCGCCCGGGCTTCCACGGTTCTGGTGTTGCGTGGAACAGGGATGTAACGGCCGTTACGATAAACTTGAACCGTTTGTGATGGCTGGGCACCACGGTAGTTGATCAGAAGTCCGTTGGCGCCCATCTGCGCCGCTTGGCGGGTGAGTTCCTGGATAAAGTAATCCTGTTTCTCCTGCACCGTCATTTTCGGCCTGCTGGTGGCCGTAACCGTGCCCTTGTCGACAAAGTCTCCGGGTGTATGCGTAAAAAACCTGACCTCTTCTGGCCGAACGACCTCTTCCTCAGTGACCTGCTGAGTCTCACACCCAACGAGTAGAATAAGCAGCAGGGATAACGAGAGCATGGCATTGAGCTTGATTTTCATTGTGTGCACCTTGAGCTGAAGTGAGTCGATCGGAGGGGGTCTCAGTAGCTTTGTTTTCCTACTACTTCTCCTAAACGCATAATCTATCATAATTATAAGTGATTAGCCCCATGCTTCAGCTGCGGGGTCACGTCTACTCCAAGAGCAGCTAAATAAAGCCATTGTGGTGAGGCGCCATCATATTTGACAGCATTGCGATCACTTATGACACCGTCAACCCACTCAGGACAGTCCTAGCTGAAGCATGGGGCTAATCATTTAATTATATGCAGGACAAAGCGTTTCAGGCAAGAAATTCACACGGATGTACTTTCATTCAGCATGGCAAGTGCTTTATACTTTTTCTACTTTGTATAATTCTTTCTTTATTTCTATGGAGACTACGAGTATGAAAGCGTTTCATGCATTTAAGTTCTTATTGATATTCTTCACAGCCCTTGCCTTACCATCGGCATTATGGGCTGCAGGCGGAGCGGCGGGCGAGAAGCCACCGTACACGGCTTCCGTCGATGAACACTTTCACCCCAAGGGCAAACCGCCTTCGGAACAGACGCTGGCCGTGATCAAGGCCGCCCGAGAGTCGATGCCGTTCGACGACACGCGTGACTTCGATGAGGCGCGCAAGGGCTTTATCGCGCCGCTGAACTCCAAGATTATCAAAGCGGATGCTGGACATATCGCCTGGGATGTTGAACGCTATAACTTCCTGGCGGAAGATCGCGAGTTCGATTCGATTCACCCGTCCACGAAGCGGCAGGGCTGGCTGAACCAGATCACCGGCCTGTACCAGGTCGCTGACGGCATTTACCAGGTCCGCGGCCTGGATCTCGCAAATCTCACATTCATTCGCGGCAAGGAAGGCTGGATCGTGTTTGATCCGCTGACCGCGGCCGAAACGGCGCGCGCCGGCCTCGAACTGATTAACCAGGAGATCGAAGAACTGCCCGTAACCGCCGTAATATATTCACACTCCCATGGAGACCACTTCGGTGGAGTCCGTGGCGTTGTGGATCCGGAACTTTATGCCGCCGGCAAGGTACAAATCATTGCGCCTCGAGGCTTCATGCAGGAAGCGGTTTCCGAGAACGTCTATGCCGGCAACGCCATGAACCGCCGCCTGTTCTATCAGTACGGCGTATTGCTGCCTGCTAGTCCGTTCGGGCATGCCGGGCAGGGTCTCATGCAGAATGTTGCGGCCGGCAGTTTAGGGCTGCTAGCGCCGACACTTGTCGTCGAAGATGGACTCCAGGAGATCGAGGTTGATGGTATCCGGATGATTTTTCAGAACACGCCGGGAACAGAAGCACCATCCGAAATGAACACCTACATCCCGGAGAAGAAGGCCCTGTGGATGGCCGAGAACGTGTCGAACACGGTCCACAACATTTACACGCTGCGCGGTGCCCAGGTGCGCGACGCACTGGCTTGGTCGAAGTACATTGCCCGTGCAATGTTCCTTTTCGGGGATAAAGCCGAGGTAATGTTCGCCTCGCACCACTGGCCACGTTGGGGCAAAGAGCGAATCATGGAAGTTCTCTCGGGCCAGCGGGATGCCTACGCACACCTGAACAACCAGGTACTGCACTACGCCAACCAGGGTGTGACGATCAACCAAATTCACAATGTATATCGCGTGCCGAAGTCGCTCGAAAATGCCTGGTACGCAAGGGGATATCATGGTTCGCCAGAGCACAACAGCCGGGGTGTTATCCAGCGTTTTCTCGGCTACTGGGATGCGAACCCAACCACCTTGATACCGCTGAGTCCGGAAGATTCCGCGCCACTTTACGTGAAGATGATGGGGGGCGCCAAACCTATCATGAGCATGGGACGCGAGCTGGCTAAACAGGGCAAGTACCGGCATGCCCAGGAAATTCTCGACAAGCTGGTTTGGGCGCAACCCGACAACCAGGAAGCCAAGGACCTGCTCGCTGACGTCTGGGAGCAGATCGGCTACCAGCAGGAAAATCCGGGGCTTCGGAATAGTTTTCTGGCCGGTGCATTCGAATTACGCTCGGGAATTCCCGAGGGTGCGTCGCCGGATTCTGGCGGTCCCGACATGATCAGCGCCATGTCGACTGGGCTTTTCCTCGATTTTATCGGCATCCGCATGGACAGCAAGAAGGCCGAAGCGCTTGGTGACTACTCAATTAACCTGATCACACCGGACAATGGCGAGAAGTTCGCGATCAATCTGTCGAATGCGACCTTCACCAACGTCGAAGGCTTCCTGAACGAGGACCCCGACCTGTCGATCACGATTGACCGCGCTGATCTCGAGCAGATCATGATGGGCGTGAAGAGCTTCGCGGCATCGATCGAAGACGGCACAGCCAAGGCCGAAGGTAACGCCGATATCCTGGCCCAGATCGCCGTGACGCTGACGACTTTCCAGATCGGGTTCGAAGTGCTGCCGGGCACGGCCGCTCCCGTCGCAGAGGTCAACCTTAATCCGTACTCGGTTTCCGAGGACTCTGTGTTCATGAGCGGCGAGTAAGCTGATTTCTGCGTGTTAAATACTTACGGGGGCAGCAGTTCGCTGTTCCCGTTCTTTCCGATACGCGGGTCTGGCGTAATCTTCAACAACAGTAGAGTTTATCGTTGTCATACAGTGGTGATTCTCCACTGTCAGCAAAGAGTTGCGGATTCAACTGGTCGCGGCAATTCAGCCCCGAGTCTAATTCCCCATTTGCCGACCGTCTGCTCAAGCTCCGAAGCGGTCAATCACGCATACTGGTTGACAGGGACCTCTAGTCACATGATGGCACGGCATCAATGTATGCCACCTCAAGAGGCCGGATATACGTATGCAGTCGAGCCTACAGCCGTGAATAGCTTACTTGCAAACGAGGAGGAGTCCATATACGGTCATTCGCAATGCCTCACGTATGACCGATAACCGACAATAG
>JAQYVO010000062.1 GCA_030145425.1 Chromatiales bacterium
CCCTGGCCCCGGCCCCCCGGCCCCTCGGCCCTGTATTCCCCCATCCTACCCCCCGAATCCCGGCGATCCCCTGCCCCCCCCTCTTCCAGGCCTCCCGCAAATGCCACCGCTCCATCCCGCCAAGGGCGAACACAGGAATGGAGATACTCGATACCAGTTGCTGGAAATCCCACCATCCCATGGGGTTCGCAGCGGGATGACTGGTGGTCGGCATCACCGGCGAAAGTACCGCGAAATCCAGGCCCAACTGCTGGGCATGCTGCAGTTGACGAGCATTGTGACAGGAAGCGGCAACCCATTTGTCACTCCCCAACGGCCTGGATTCGAGTGCCATCAGGCGCCGACTGTTAAGATGTACCCCATCGGCATCGGTCAGTTTCACCCATTCTGGGTCTCCATTGAGCAACAGCGCCGCCCCGTGCGCACGACAACGCTTCAACGCCTGATGAGCCAGTCCGATAAAGGCATCCCGTTCGAGTCCGGGTGCACGCAGCTGAACCAGTCTCATACCCTCATTCAGCACATGTTCCAAGCGTTGCAGGAAGCTGTCTCCGGCCTCTGGATCGGGTCCCGTAATCAGATAGGTATCGGGCAGCCTGACTGCATTGATGATCGGCCCATCGGCGGCGGGCATCGGGTAATCGGCAAGCGCATCAGGGGTCACCCATGCCAACGGCTGGCCCTCGCGGCCATGGGGTGATCCCGAGAAATCCGTCACCCGGTGAACATCCAGCCTAACCGATTTGTCGGGATAGCGATGAATCAGGTTAATCAGCGGGCGATGTGACGTGACCCGTAAACCCAGTTCCTCCCGAATCTCCCGCCTGAGGCCCCGGGCAAGATCCTCGCCCTCTTCTATCTTGCCACCGGGAAATTCCCAGAGCCCGCCCTGATGCACGCCCGCAGGACGCCTGCTGAGCAGGATCCGGCCCTGATCGTCTTCGATAACGGCAACAGCGACATGAATCGGTGGCGGGGTCATGCCGGTGGGGAGAGGGCCGAGGGCTGAGGGAGATAGGGCCGAGGGCCAAGGGCCAAGGGCCGAGGAATATGGAACAGGACAAGACTTCGATAACCACTCTTCCCTTGGCCCTCGGCCCTCGGCCCTCGGCCCTTAAGTTCTATACTCCGCATTGATCCGGACATAGTCGTAGGAAAGGTCACAGGTAAAAATGGAAGCATCAAAGTCTCCGCGCCGCAGCTCCACCCGGATGACGAATTCGTCACGCTCCATCACCCTTCTCCCGGCTTCTTCGGTGTAATCCTCCGCCCGGCAGCCGTCGCGGACTATGCAGACGTCATCCAGCCAGATCTGTACCTGGGTGATATCCAGATTTTCCACACCGGCGCGGCCCACGGCGGCCAGAATTCGACCCCAGTTGGGGTCCGCCGCAAACAAAGCGGTTTTCACCAGGGGGGAGTGAGCGATAGTGTAGGCCACCTGGCTGGCCTCCGCGTGACTTTGAGCCCTGTCGACCTGGACTTTCACAAGCTTCGTTGCCCCTTCGCCATCCTGCACAATGGCACGGGCGAGTGTCATGCAGACCTCCGTGACGGCATGACAGAGCGCATTGAAATCGTCGGACTCCCGGTCTTCGATCAATCCGAATTCCGACTGCCCCGTTGCCACTAACACGCAGGCGTCGTTGGTGGAGGTGTCCCCGTCCACCGTAATGGCGTTGAAGGAACATTGCACCGCCCGTTCGAGGCAAATCTGCAGCAATCTCTGATCCACTGCGGCATCGGTGGCCAGGAAGGCCAGCATGGTCGCCATATCGGGGCAGATCATGCCGGCACCCTTGGCCATACCGGTAACAGTCACGGTATGCCCCTGGAGCACGAGGGTCCGGCTCGTCAGTTTGGGCAGGGTATCAGTCGTCATGATGGCCCGGGCCGCGCCGGCCCAGCCGGATTCACTCAGCGTGCCAAGCACCTCGGGAATAGCGGCCTTCATCCTGTCCACAGGCAGATGCTCGCCAATAACACCGGTCGAAAAGGGGAGGACCTGATCTGCGCTGCAGGCGGTGGAATTTGCCAGGGAGCGGCACAATTCGAGCGCGGACTGCAGCCCCTGCTCCCCGGTGCCTGCATTGGCGTTTCCGGAATTGATCAGAAGATACCGCGGGGAAGCCGTGTCGAGGTGCGCCCGGGCAACAGACACCGGCGCAGCACAAAAGGCATTGCGGGTGAAAACCGCAGCACACCGCGTGCCTTCCGCCAGTTCCATGACTACCAGGTCGTCACGATCCGCGTACTTTATCTCGGCAGGGCCCGTGCCCAGACGGACACCGGGTATGGGAAGAAACACAGGACCACCCATTGCCGGGTCTAAGACTGAATCCGCCCGTGACACTGTTTGTATTTCTTGCCCGACCCGCAGGGGCAGGGTTCGTTGCGGCCAACCTTGCGTTCGGTTCGCACAAAAGGTGTGTGCTGTTCCTCGATATCCTGTTCGGAAGGCTGGGATTCTTCCTCCGCGAATCCGCTGAACTCCTCGTGTTGAAATTCGATATCCTGCTGCTGCACCTGTTGCGGGTACATCTCTTCGCGCGTCTGAACCTGTACCTTGGTCAATACCGAGACCACTTCCTGTTTTATCGCATCGAGCATGCCGGAGAACATCTCGAAGGCTTCCCGCTTGTACTCCTGCTTTGGATTCTTCTGGGCATAACCCCGCAGGTGTATCCCCTGGCGCAGATAATCCATGGCAGCGAGGTGCTCTTTCCAGTTGGCATCCAGGACCTGCAGCATCATCGCCTTTTCGTACATGCGCAGGTTATCGCTGCCCACCAGGTTTTCCTTATCCGCGTAGTCGTGCTCCAACGACTCCATGATCCGGCGGCGCAGGGTCTCCTCGTGCAGTTCGTCATCCTCGTCGAGCCACTGCTGAATCGGGTAATCCAGATCGTATTCGTTCTTCAGGCCCTGGGTAAGCCCCGGCACGTCCCACTGCTCCTCCAGGCTCTGGGGAGTAATGTAGTTGTCGATGAGCGACTCGATCACATCCTGACGCAACGACTGGATGGAATCTGATATATCCGAAACATCCATCAATTCGTTGCGCTGCTGGTAGACCACCTTGCGTTGATCGTTGGCGACGTCGTCATACTCCAGCAGCTGTTTGCGGATGTCGAAGTTGCGGCCTTCCACCTTGCGCTGCGCATTGGCTATCGCCTTGGTGACCCAGGGATGTTCGATGGCCTCGCCCTTCTCCATACCCAGCTTCTGCATGATATTGGAGACCCGGTCTGATGCAAAGATACGCATCAGATTGTCCTCCAGCGAGAGGTAGAACCGGGTTGACCCGGGATCTCCCTGCCGACCGGATCGACCGCGCAGCTGGTTGTCGATGCGGCGTGATTCGTGCCTTTCGGTACCTATAACGTGCAGGCCCCCGGCATCCAACACCATCCGGTGCTGCTGTTTCCAGTCGCTGCGTATCTTATCCACTTCCGACGTCTCAGGGTTTACGCCAAGCCCGGCGATCTCCATCTCCGGGTTGCCGCCGAGCACGATGTCCGTGCCGCGGCCCGCCATGTTGGTCGCTATCGTGACGACACCCGGTCGACCGGCATCCGCGATAACGTGGGCTTCCCGCTCGTGTTGCTTCGCATTGAGTACCTGGTGGGCGATTTTCGAATCGTTGAGCAGCCCGGAGATCAGCTCCGACGTCTCGATGGAGGCAGTACCTACCAGTATCGGCTGGCCCCGTTTCACGCAATCCTGGATATCTTCCAGAATGGCGGCGTATTTTTCCTCGGCGGTGAGATAGACCAGATCCCCCTTGTCGTCCCGGACCATGGGTTCGTTGGTGGGAATCACCACGACCTCGAGGTTGTATATCTGCAGGAACTCGGGGGCCTCGGTGTCCGCCGTGCCGGTCATGCCCGACAGCTTTTCGTAAAGCCGGAAATAGTTCTGAAAGGTGATGGACGCCAGCGTCTGGTTTTCGTTCTGGATCGGTACCCCTTCTTTCGCCTCGACAGCCTGGTGCAGACCTTCCGACCAGCGGCGGCCGGGCATGGTGCGCCCGGTGAACTCGTCCACGATGACAATCTCACCGTCGCGGACGATGTACTCCACGTTCCTGTTAAACAGTACATGGGCGCGCAGGGCCGCGTTCACATGGTGCATGAGATTGATGTTTACGGTGTCATACAGGCTGGAACTGGAGTCCAGAAGCCCCAGTTCCTGAAGCATCTCCTCGATATGCTGGTGCCCCTCCTCACTGAGAAACACCTGCCGGGCCTTTTCATCCACCGAATAGTCGCCCGGGCCGAAATCGGGTTTCCCATCCTCCCCTTCTATCGGGTCCTGCCTCGTCAGACGGGGTATGATCTTATCGATCTTGACGTAAAGTTCCGAACTGTCCTCTGCCGGACCCGATATGATCAGCGGCGTTCTGGCCTCGTCGATCAGGATCGAGTCGACCTCGTCGACTACCGCAAAGACTTTGTCGCGCTGCACCCTTTGATCAGCGCTGAACGCCATGTTGTCGCGCAAATAGTCGAAGCCAAATTCGTTATTCGTGCCATAGGTGATATCACAGGCATAGGCCTCCCCCCGCGATACCGGCCGCATAAACTGATGACCTTCTCCACCGGCCAAATACTCAGGGTCAAACCGAAACGAAGAGGTATCCGGACCCATGCCGCCGGAGGAATTGATGACGCCGACGCTCATACCCAGGAAATCGTAGATCCGTCCCATCCAGGCGGCATCGCGCCGGGCCAGATAGTCGTTCACGGTCACCAACTGAACGCCCCGGCCGGGAAGTGCGTTGAGGTAAACGGCCAGAGTGGCCACGAGGGTCTTGCCCTCGCCCGTGCGCATTTCCGCGATCTTGCCCTGGTTGAGCACCATGCCGCCGATGAGCTGCATATCGAAGTGTCGCATGTCGAGCGCCCTGAGCCCGACTTCCCGCACCACCGCGAAGGCCTCCGACTGGAGTTCATCCAGCTTGGCCCCTTCGTCGAGCCGTTTCCTGAACTCATCGGTTTTGGCACGCAGTTGTTCGTCGGAAAGGGCTTGCGTCTCCGGTTCGAGGGCATTGATCGCGGCGACCGCCTTGGACATGCGCTTGATGAGCCGTTCGTTCCGGCTGCCGAAGACCTTGCTGAGAATATTGCTGACCATGAAAACCTGGATTCCGTATTTAACTGGCTACTAAAAAAAAGCAGATGATACCCCAAAACCTGCCCGGGACGGCACAGGGAAGGTATAAAAACGGGCGGGTACTAACGCTTTTTCAGAAATTTGGCGGGATTGACGCTTTTGCGGTTGCGCGCCACTTCGAAATGCACGTGGGGGCCTGTTGAGCGACCGGTGGACCCCATTGCGCCGACCCTGTCCCCCTTGGAGACCAGATCTCCAACCTCGACGAAGATCTTGCTGTTGTGTCCGTAGCGGGTAACCAAGCCGTCCACATGACGGATCTCCACAAGGTAGCCATAGCCGCCTTTTTTACCTGCCACAGTCACGATACCGGACGCGACGGCGAAGACTTCAGAACCTTTCTTGCCCGCGATGTCCACGCCGTGGTGAAAGGTTTTCTTGCCGCTGAACGGATCTTTCCGATAACCGTATCTGGAAGAGATCCAACCTTTCTTGACAGGCCTTCCCGCTGGTTTCAACTCGTCCAGAACCCGGTTGCTGAGTAGAAGGTCCTCCATCAGATTCAGCTTGTATCCCCGGTCCTCAATGGTCCTGGTGAGCTGCTCCATGTCCGACAAAAGTTCAGAAAGTTCAATAGAACTCGAACCGTCCGGGGTTTCCAGACCGCCCCTGGCCGGCGTTTCACTGAAAGTGAATTCTTCAGGATCCAGATCGCCGACCTCGGTCAATCGTTCGCCCAGGGCATCGAGCCGAAGAATATGAGACTGCAACTTGCCCATGCGTAGCGCAAGCGCATCGAGATGGGACCTCATTCGTTTATGATTCAGCTCCAGTTCCCTGCGCTGCTTGCCCAGCTGCTCTTCCAGCATGGCTGTAAGAGCAGGCTCGTCGCGCTTGTCCGCGGCCGCCCGAAGGCCTTCCTCGTATCCCAACCAGAGAGATCCCGAGATAAATGCTGCAAACATCACCCCCAGGAACAAACCAAGCCCGGGCGTGGAAAACGCCCTGCGACCAGCCTGATACCACCTGGAAAGGAGAATGATTTTCATTACAACATACATGGGCTTTGTGATTTGGGATTGCGAAGGTTACCCTTACTCGGTTTTACATGCAAATTGAGACTCTAAAGTATTAAGCGGAACCAAGGGAGGTTACTTGAGCAATTTCAGGAAATATTTTCTGAAATCCAAGGCGAACCGGATGACAAATGGAGAGCATATATGGCCCGCGGCCCGAAGAAACTGCCAGGAATCCTGCAATCATCGAAGATAGCCCGTGGTTTGCTGTCCCAGGCGCAGGATCTGCAGCTGTTGCTGACCCGCGTGCGGAAACATCTGCCGCCACCGCTGGAAAGCCACTGCCGCGCCGCCCTGGTTAAAAACCGGCAGCTGATTCTGTTCATGGATTCACCGACCTGGGCGAGCAGGCTGAGATATTATTCCCGCGATCTGAAGTCACTGCTTCTCCGGGATGGCATGCGGGTGGAGCGTGTTTCTGTGCGTGTGATGATCAGCAACGC
>JAQYVO010000067.1 GCA_030145425.1 Chromatiales bacterium
CCCGGATTGAGACTGGGTAATCTGGGTTGACCACCCCTGCGGGATCGGCCTCTGCCGGGAATGGGTATCACGGTAGGCTTGAGCTGCTCACGAAAGCGTTTTTTCCAGGTTGAGAACTCCACCGGGTTTTCACCGTAAAGGCACCCATCCAGTTCCCCCATCAGCTTCCGCATGACCGACCTGTCGGCATGGGGATGTATGTCGGTCAGGGTGTCGGCCAGTTGTCGCAAGGGTATCTGGGGTGGTACGCCCAGGTGTTTGTTGGCCAGGAATTTCAGCATGTAGCTCCATACCTCCGGGTCCGTTTCGCTGTCTACCATGCGTACACAGAACCAGAGACGGTAAGATTTCGGCAGGGAACGGACGAACAGCTGCCGCACTTTCTGCAACCGGCGGATGGGCGCAAGCCAGGCGAAGAAGACACAGATCTGTTTGACACCGAAGCGGGCTACCACCGTGATCTCTTCTTCCACCACTTGTCCGAAGCGCTTCTGACGCAGCCAGGCAAGTATCCAAAAGCCGATGGTCAGGCCGAACAGTCCGATCAGAGGCAGCCATAACAGTACAGAGGAGGCGCCCGGGAAAAGGTCGCCTATCTTCTCGTCATCGCTGCCGGGCGTTCCCTTTGCGATCAACTGGCGGATGGGGACGATGGCCTTCTCCGCGCGGCCTGTGTCCACGTTCCACCAGTTAATGATCAGTTCCGGAATCTGGATTTTCCCCCCGAACTTGGGCACCAGGGTGAAAGTCTCGGTGCGGTTGCCGAGCAAAAACTGCCCGTCCGAGGAGACCTTTCCCTGAACCTCGAATTTTTCCCGGTAGACATTGAAATCCCCCCCATTACGAAGGCGTTTTTCGAACGCCGGCAACTGGCCACCCGTGGCGCCCACCGCCGATATGTCAACCACCAAGCTGAGGGGCTTTCCCGCCTCCGGAGATTCCGCACCCTGCATGTAGGACTGGATCAGCAGCCCGTGCAGCGGAAGCCAGGGCTGGACGGAGGCATCCACAGGTTGTACCTCCAGCAGCTTCGAAGCCGGCGCTACGACGTCGAACTCGCTGCCCCGGCCCCCCGACAGGGTGCCCTTTACCCGCAGTGCCGGTATGCTGATCGTGCCGGATGCCAGCGGGGTGACCGCGTAGCGGAATTCGTTGACGATTTCCTGCTTCCCGCCGGATGTCCGGGCTCGGGCCAGAGGGCCGTCCAGCTTGGAGATAACGAGACCGCCGGCACCGGGTATCTCCGGCTGCACGCTGTCCAGATTAATGTCGCTGATGATCCTCAGCGACAGCACCACTGTCTGTTGCACATAGGGTCGTAAATCTGAAATCGAGACTTCCAGGCGAGGGGCCTGCGCGCCACCCTGAGCGGGTCCTGTGCCGTATCCGGGCGAAGGTTGAGACCATGGCTGCTGGTGGGCCCCGCGGGGTTGGGAGGACGGCCGTCCTGGCGATTGCTGGGCAGGTTGGCTGAAGGGCTGCTGCTGTTGGGGCTGTGAATAGGGAAACTGCTGTTGTCCCGGCTGGCCGTAAGGGTAGGGCTGTCCGGGCCGGCCATACGGTTGCTGCTGCCCGCGCTGCCGGTAAGGATAGGGCTGTTGGCCCGGCTGGGTGAAAGGCTGCTGCGCCCGGGGCTGACTATAGGGTTGTTGCTGTGCGGGTGCTGCCCCATAGGGGTAGGGTTGCTGACCCGGTTGCCCATAGGGCTGTTGACTTCCCGGTTGACCATAGCCATAGGGGGTCTGGTAACCCGGATACATGGGATAACGCTGCTGTGCCGGCAGCGCCGTTACGATGCAGCATAAAAGGACGCCAAGAGACCAACGCACTTTATTTTTCAAAGATGATTTCAGCATGGTCATATCGGATGGTCTCATACCTTACCAGGGCCTCGGCTCCCGCAGGGGGCCACCCTGTTTCTGCTGGAGGCGCTGCTCCTCTATCCTGAACTTGTTCCGCAGCAGATAGGCGGGATTGCCCTCAATCTGCTCCAGCCACTGTTCCATGATAAGGGAAGCGGTGCTGGCGCCTGCGGTTTCACTGTCGGGTGAGGCCTCTTCGCCCGCCGTCCCGGCCCCTTCCTCAGGCACTTCGCTCTGCTGGTCGAAATGTTCGACCGCCTCCAATCCTTTTCCGGCCTGCATCTCGGGTATGGCATCCTCCGGTGGCTCCTCACCCCGGTCGCTGAGCTCTTCAGCCTGCTCGTCCTCGGTTTCTCCCGGTTCCTCCCCCTCTTCCCTGCCTTCGGCCTGTTTCTGCTCCTCCTCTTCACCCCCTTCAGCCTGGTGTTTGCTCTCCAGGTCTTCGCCCCGGTCTCCCATCTCCTCATCGGATTCGCTGCCATCTTCGCCCGTGTCGGCCTCTTCCTCACCGCTCTCCCTGTCGGAGATCTCTTCTTCCCCAGCACCTTCCTCCTCTTCGGTCTCCATGGGCTCATCGCCCTTATCCAGCATCTCCTGGGTATCTTCACCCGCCTCGCCGGACTCTTCCTCCAGGGTTTCGTCTGCCTCTTCGCCCTCGCTGTCTGATTCTTCGCCTTCTTGACCCTCGGTGTCCGGTTCGGTCTCCGAGCCCTCCTCCGACGATTCATCCTGCTGCTCAGATTCCTGCTCTTGCTCGCCGGACTCTGACTCCTGTTCCTGCTCTTGATCGCCGGACTCTGACTCCTGATCCTGCTCTTGATCGCCGGACTCTGACTCCTGATCCTGCTCTTGATCGCCGGACTCCGACTCCTGTTCCTCCTCCTGCTCGCCGGACTCTGACTCCTGTTCCTGCTCTTGATCGCCGGATTCCGACTCCTGTTCCTGCTCTTGCTCGCCGGACTCCGACTCCTGTTCCTGTTCTTGATCGCCGGACTCCGACTCCTGTTCCTGCTCTTGATCGCCGGACTCCGACTCCTGTTCCTGCTCTTGATCGCCGGACTCCGACTCCTGTTCCTGCTCTTGTTCGCCGGACTCTGACTCCTGTTCCTGCTCTTGTTCGCCGGACTCTGACTCCTGATCCTGCTCTTGATCGCCGGACTCCGACTCCTGTTCCTCCTCCTGCTCGCCGGACTCCGACTCCTGTTCCTGCTCTTGCTCGCCGGATTCCGACTCCTGTTCCTGCTCTTGATCGCCGGACTCTGACTCCTGTTCCTCCTCCTGCTCGCCGGACTCGGACTCCTGCTCTTCAGACTCCTGCTCTTGTTTTTCCTGCTCCTCTTGTTCTTCCCGCTCCTTTTCCTCTTTTTCCCTCTTTTCCTGCTCGAGCTTTTCCAGGGCCTCCGGATCGACCTGTGCCAGCATCGCCTTGGCCAGTCCCTGATTGTGCCTGGCGTCCCGGTGGCCGGGGTCTACCTCAAGCACTTCCTCATAGGTAATGATCGCCCCCTCGTAGTCCTCCTGCTGAAACCGGGCATTGCCGAGGTTGTACCGGGCGTCCTGCAGGACCTCATCCCGTTCGACCTTCGCGAACGCTTTGGCGGCGGACTGATAATCTCCTGCACTGTAGAGGGCAACCCCCCGCCTGTAGTCATCCTGAAAGCTGTCGGCTGATTCATCGAACTGTCCCTGATCGAACAGGCGCTTACCCCGCTGTTCGTTGTTCTCGAACCAGTCCGCCAGGGATGCCGACATGACAGGTGTGGCCGGAAGGCCAAGGCTGACGCACATCAGGATGACGTTCCTCAGCTTCATTCTTCCAACTCCCGTGTCTGGGTGTGGAGGTGCTGTCTGAACATGGGCAGAAGCAGCAGCAGAACCGGGATCACCAGCCAGTAGAAGCGCTCATTCCAGACTCTGACCTGTTCGTCTTCGGCGGCCTGGGCGCTGCTTCTGGATGCCGACAGCTCCAGTATGGTGGTAGTGTCATCATCACGGTAGTCCGCATTCTGATAGATACCACCGCCCAGTTCGGCAATCTGCCTGAGGCCGTCCTCATCCAGCTTCGATACGATGGTTTGCCGCCGGTTGTCTTTGAGAAACTGGGTGTTATTGCCGGGAACCGGACCGCCCTCCAGGGTACCCACGCCCAGTACGTGCAGACGTACCCCGTCTGCCGCCATCGATTTAACCTGCTCAGTGAGGTCTCTGTCTGCGAAGTCACCGTCCGAGATGAGCAATATGCTGTGCTGACTCTTCTTCGGTTGTCCCGCGAACAGTACCCGAGCCCTCTCCAGTGCCTGTCCCAGGCGGCTGCCCTGCAGCCTGACCAGATCGCTGGAGATGGACGGAAGCAGATTCCGAATGGCCTGGCCGTCCTCGGTGATCGGGGTCACCACATGGGCTACGGAGGCAAAGGCAATCAGCCCGATGCGCACTTCACGGTTCCGGTTGATCAGATCTTCGATCTCCTGCCTGGCCCGGCTAAGGCGTGAGGGCTGGACATCCGTCACTTCCATGGATCGTGAAATGTCGAGCAGTATCACCAGATCGGCACCGGGCCGGAACAGTTGAACGTCGGCATAGTCCCAGCGGGGTGCCGCCATGGCAATGACGAGCATGCTCCAAAACAGTGCCCAGCGGCTGAAGCGGCGCCAGCGTTCGCGGGCGTGGAGTTCCCGGCTGCCGGTTAGATGGGGCAGCAGGTGGTGATCCGCATAACGGTTGATGCGCGCGATTTTGCCCGAAATAGTGCTGCGCCTGAGCCAGGCCCCAACAGGAAAGGCCAGCAGCAGGCTGAGCAGCCACCAGGGGGAGCCGAAGTGAAAACCCGCGTCAGGCACCGAACTTGCCTCCGGGCATGCGCATTCTGCCCTCAGGAAACAGGCCCATGCCCAGCAGCACCAGCAGAGCCAGGCCCAAAGGCCATTGAAAGAGCGGGCGCGGAATCATGACGTTGCGGCTTTGGGCCTCTGTCTTCTCCAGGGTGTCGATCTGGCTGTAGATCTCCTCCAGGGCCCGGGTGTTCGTGGCCCGGAAGTAGGAGCCGCCGGTCAGCCCGGCGATCCTGGTCAGCGCATTCTCGTCCATCCCTATATCGGATTCCTCGCGATATTGGCCGTCGGGGCCCCGGATCATCACGTCTTCCTCGTTGCTCCCGACACCGATGGCGTAGATCCTCACACCCTCGCGCACCGCCAGGCGCGCCGCCTCCATGGGCGGGATCAGACCGGCTGTGCTTTCTCCGTCGGTAACCAGCAGCAGCACCCGCGATCCCTCGGGGCGCTCCCTGAGCTTTTTGATGCTCAGGGCGATGGCATCACCCATGGCGGTGGCGTTGCCTGCCATACCGGGCTCCACGTCGTCGAGAACGCCGCGCACTGCCTGAAGATCGAGGGTCAGGGGTGATTGAACGAAGGCCTGGTTGCCAAAGATGACCAACCCCACACGGTCTCCGCCCCGGCTTTCGATGAACTTGCCCATCACGCCCTTGACCACTGCCATTCTGCTGACCGGTAGGCCGTTGCGGCTGAAGTCCAGTGCGGTCATGGATCGGGATGTATCGACGGCCAGCATCAGGTCGTACCCTTCGGTGGAGACCTCGGTGCGCGGTTCCAGCCACTGGGGACGCATCATCGCGAGCACCAGAATAATCCAGAGCAGGGACAGCAGCAGGAGGTAGACCTTGCCGGCAAAGGCGCCGCGGGGGCGTCGCGAATTGAAACTGGCTTCCAGTCTATGCGTGGACGGATGCAGCAGTGTGGTGCGGCGCCCCTCGATGGGTTCCTCCTCTCTGGGATGGACGAGCCTGGGCCAGAACTGCCTGACCAGAATGGGCAGAAGCAGCAGCAGTGCCATCCAGGGCCAGTGAAACTCAAACATCTCTGGATACCCTGAATCTGCGAATCCGGAATTTTTGCCTGCGCCGCGAAACGTCCTCCTTACTGCTGCCGACCAGCCGCAGTGCGGCGGTAATCAGGACATCCAGATCACCCTGATCCACGGCCCGTTCTTCCGGGGCGTAAGGCAGACTCAACAGAATCTTTCCTCGACCCAGCCAGTCGAAGCCGTTGGGATCCGAATGGTGCAGCCACTCCAGCCACTCCCGGCCGGTAAGGCTGGCCAGCCCCCTTCGCCCGAATCGGGCCATGCCGATTCGGCGGAGCAGTTCCGAGAGTTCGCCCGCCGTTTCCTTGGGGGACTGCTGCCAGCTCGCCCTGCGAAGCTGCCGCAGTGCCTCCCTGGCGTCTTTGCGCCAGCTTCCCGGCGGGTAGTTGATCAGGTGTCTGATAAACAGGACGATGATCAGAATGGCAAGAACGATCAGCAGCGCGCTGATCCACCATCCCGGCGCCAGAGGCCACCAGGAGATGGGATCCAGGCCGTGGATTGCCTTCAGCTGCACGCCCATCAGCGCAGGATCCTTGTGCGCGCGCAGTTGCGCATGCCCTGCATCAGCGCGCTGTGGACATCCTGATCGGTACTGATGGGTATCAGGGGCATACCGAGGCGGTTCGCGGTACCCGTGAGGGCGTGCCGGTACTGCATCCAGGTTTCCCGATAGGCGTCACGGCCCTTCGTGTCGGTGGTGTCAACCTCGACCAGGTTGCCGTCGCTGTCCGTGAACATCGCACGTCCCATATCCGGTATTTCCCTGTCGGCCTGGTCGTCGATCGGTACCAGCACCACCGTGTGACGCTGGCACAGGCGGCCTAAAGTGGTTTCGAGGCTGACGGTCTCCCGGTTCAGATCGGCGATGACGAAAATCAGGCTGCCGGTCGCGGTTCCCCGCTCGGTCTGCTGCAGGGCGCCGAACAGGTGATCTCTGGCGGAGTCGCCCGGCTCGCCCGTGCGGGACAGGGCCTTGAGCAGACGCCAGAGGGCGCGCCGGTCCTTGGTGGGCCGGAAATGATGGGGCACATCGGCAGCGTCACCGAACAGCAGTCCACCCACCCGGTCGTTCTGGCTGCTGGCGGCCCAGCCGAGCAGCGCGGCCGCCCGGGCGGCCTGAATGGATTTGAAGGTGCCGCGGGTGCCGAAATTCATGTGCGGGCTCTGGTCCACGCAGAGCACCACGCTGCGCTCCCGTTCCTCCCGGAACACCTTGAGGTGGGGGCTGTTGGTGCGGGCGGTGACCTTCCACTCGATACTCCTGACGTCATCCCCCTCCCGGTACTCCCGCACCTCCTCGAAGTCCAGCCCGGTGCCGCGGAAGACCGAGGCGTAGAGGCCGCTGAAGCTGGAGTTGACAAGATGGTGCGACGCCAGGCCCAGGGTTCGGGCCTGATGTCTCAGTTCAAGTAGGTCGTCCAGGCGAGGATGCAGCGCCATCGCTCGTTATGCTCAGGGAATGGCAACCATGTCCAGCAGACGGGTGACGAAATCGTTACTGGTGATGCCCTCCGCCTCCGCTTCGAACGTAAGCAGTACCCGGTGGCGCAGTATCTCGGGTGCCACCTGCTGGATATGGCTCGGTGTGACGTATTCCTCGCCGTCGAGCCACGCGCGGGCGCGGGCGCAGCGGGCAAGGGCGATGGAGGCACGGGGCGAGGCCCCGAACCGGCACCAGCGGGCAAGCGTCTCGTCATAGGCCCCGGGTTTGCGGGTGGCCTGGACCAGATCCACGATATAGCTGTTCAGCTTGGGATCCAGAAACAGGTTCGCGATATCCCTGCGCATGGCGAAAAGATGCTGTTGGGGCAGGGGCTTGGCCGGCGGGGTGGGTTGTTTCTTCTGCTGCTGGCTGTCGAGCTCCAGGATCGCCAGTTCCTCGTCCCTGGCGGGATAGTCCACCCAGACCTGCATCAGGAACCGGTCGAGCTGGGCCTCCGGAAGGTGATAGGTCCCCTCCTGCTCTATGGGGTTCTGAGTGGCGAGCACCATGAACAGTTCAGGAAGGTAATAGGTCTTCTGCCCCACCGTAATCTGATACTCGCCCATCGCTTCCAGCAGCGCCGATTGGACCTTGGCGGGTGCCCGGTTCACCTCGTCGGCCAGCAGGATGTTGTGAAACAGGGGGCCGGGCCGGAACTCGAAGTCCCCCTTTTCATGGCGGTAAATGTCTGTGCCGATCAGGTCTGAGGGAAGCAGGTCCGGCGTGAACTGGACCCGGTGGAAATCCCCCTCAATGGCCTCTGACAGGGCCTTTACGGCGGTTGTCTTGGCCAGGCCGGGCATGCCCTCCACCAGGAGATGTCCATTGCTCAGCAGGCAGACCAGCATGCTGTCGATGAGCTTCTGCTGGCCGATAACACGGGATGCCAGGTGTTCCCGTACTGGATCGAGATCTGTGGGATTCATAGGCGCTTACTGCTGTTTCGTGTGGTGCAACCAACTCAGCTTCGGGCAGGCCTCTATTTGGCGGGCCTTTATATCCCTTCATGCTGTGGGACTATTATCCTGGGCTTTTATGGCGCCAGATGCAAGTGCTTCAAATATCGGGATGGAGACAGATTTATCCGATCAACAGAAACTCGAGCAGCGCCTTCTGGGCATGCATGCGGTTTTCCGCTTCGTCCCAGACCACGCTCTGGGTGCCGTCGATCACCGAGGCGGAGACCTCTTCCCCGCGGTGGGCGGGCAGGCAGTGCATGAACAGGGCATCCTTGTCGGCGCGGGCCATAAGGCTATCGTTTACCTGGTAGCCGGCAAAAATCTCCTCGCGCTCGGTCTGCTCCCCTTCCTGTCCCATACTGGCCCAGACGTCGGTGACCACCAGGTCCGCCCCCTCGGCTGCCGCCATCGGGTCCGGAATCACCCGGCAGCGGTCTGCGGCGGTGCCGAGGATCCCGGCATCCGGTTCATACCCCCCGGGGCAGGCGATATTCAGGCTGAAATCGAACTGCCTCGCGGCATTGATGTAAGAGTGGCACATGTTATTACCGTCACCGATCCAGGCCACCCTGCGCCCGGCAATGTCTCCACGGTGTTCGAACCAGGTCTGCATGTCCGCCAGCAGTTGGCAGGGGTGCAGCAGATCCGTCAGGGCGTTGATCACGGGAACCCGCGAGTGTTCGGCGAACAGCTCCAGGCTGGCATGCTCGAAGGTTCGGATGATGATGCAGTCCACCATTCTCGAAAGCACGCGGGCACTGTCTTCGATGGGCTCACCCCTTCCAAGCTGCGTATCCCGGGAACTGAGAAACAGGGCATGGCCGCCGAGCTGGGTCATGCCCGCCTCGAAGGAGACCCGGGTGCGGGTGGACGCCTTCTCGAAGATCATCCCGAGGGTGCGGTTTTTCAGCGGTTCATGGATCTCACCGCGGTGCCGAAGCCCTTTCAGCTCCGTGGCTCTCGCGATCAGTTGCCGTAATTCGGTCGGGCTCAGATCCAGAAGTGAGAGAAAGTGTTTGGCGGAGACGCCGCTGTCGCTATCCATATATTGCCTCAGAGTGTGGGGGCTTAGCCCTGACCCAGAAAGTTCTTCAGTAGTCCCGACAGTTTTTCCGTGAGCAGATCTGCCTGCTCATCTGTGATGATCAACGGCGGCAGCAACCGGATCACCCGGTCTACGGTGACGTTGATCAACAGTCCCTCATCAAGGGCGAGGGAAACCAGTTCGCCGCAGGGACGGTCCAGCTCGATCCCGATCAGGAGGCCCTGGCCCCGTATCTCTTCCACGCCCGAGGTACCCGCAAGGGCATCGGCAAGGCCGGACAGGATTCTTGCACCCAGTGCAGCAGCACGAGCGGGCAGGTCCTCTTTCTCAATGGTCTCTATCACGGCCAGCGCCGAGGCACAGGACAGGGGGTTGCCCCCGAAAGTAGAGCCATGGGTTCCCGGTCCCAGTGTTGTGGCCGCCTCACCCCGGGACAGACAGGCACCGATGGGCACCCCGTTCGCCAGGCCCTTGGCCAGGGTCATCACGTCCGGAACCATGCCGCTGTGTTGATGGGAGAACATCCGGCCGCTTCGGCCCATGCCTGTCTGGATTTCATCGAACATCAAAAGCCAGTCCTGGCGATCGCAGATTTTCCGTAATCCAGCCAGGTAGTCCGCAGGGGGAATGTTGATACCCCCTTCCCCCTGCACCGGTTCGACCAGAACGGCAACCACATTGGTACTGTTTGAGGCAACGGCCTCGACGCTATCGATATCGCCGTAGGGCACCCGCACGAAACCCTGTACCAGGGGTTCGAAGCCTGCCTGCACCTTGCGGTTTCCGGTGGCGGACAGGGTGGCAAGGGTGCGTCCGTGGAAGCTGTGTTCCATCACAAGGATGGCGGGATTTTCTATGCCCTTGCGGTGACCGTAAAGCCTGGCAAGCTTGATTGCGGCCTCGTTGGCCTCCGCACCGGAGTTACCGAAAAAGACCCGATCCATCCCGGAGACCCGGGTAAGCTCTTCACCCAGTTTCTCCTGCAAGGGAATCCGGTAAAGATTGGAGGTGTGTACGAGCTCTCCGGCCTGCCGGCAAAGGGCTTCTGTAACAGCGGGGTGGGCGTGTCCCAGCCCGCACACCGCAATACCGGACAGGGCATCCAGATAACGTTTTCCATCGGTATCCCACAACCAGGCACCTTCACCCTTCGCGAATCCGACCGGCAGCTGTCTGTAGGTGTTCATCAATGTGTCCGTCATATCAGGTTACCAATAATCCCGGCACCCGCCGGTGTTAGGCGGTGTCCGACGTCCTCCTGTAAGATAAAAAGGCAGCTTCGGCCAGTGCCCAGGCTGCCCAGTATTCAGCTACAATCGCGCGGAAAAACCGCTGATACTAATGGGTAGCGCGGTTTAATACAATACCGGTTATTGTTGTCCCGTTAACGCCCACTCCCGTTGGGAGAGGGTTGGGGTGAGGGGATGTAAGATTTTGTAGGGCCGAATTTATTCGGCCAACAGTCTTCATTCTCTATGTTGAGTGGAGAAGCGGCATTTTAGTTTAGATGGAATATGGGAGAAGTCAGGTGATAGGCCCAGTGGATTCCAAGTGTGCTGAACATCTGTGTCATGCCCATCGGGAGATCAAGCTGCCCGCATCCGCAGATGAGATGCGCATCTTCTACAACCTGACCATGGACCGCGTACACTATTTTCCCAGCCGAAATGCCATCTATTTCGTAGAGTCGGCTTACTGGGCGGTGCTGGAGACTATCAGCGCAATGCTCAAGGGCATGGGTTCCCCAATCCGGGTCGAGCAGTTGTACCTGGACAAGCGCAGCATATTTAAGGGCGGGAAAAGGGTGGTGCTGAAGCCCGAACAGGCCGCCCCAATTCTCGTGGCACTGAGGATCAAGGGCATTCAGGTGGTGGTTTCGGAGTAGTCTGCGTTAAATTTTAGCGAGTAATGCTTCGATACCCGGATAGTTCTCCGCAGTGAGCTGGTATTTCCGTCCACAGTCTCCCCATTTTTCTCCTGCCTCCATTGTGCTGCGGAGTTGTCCGGGGCGGTCGATCAGAATGCCCCCCACACTTTGGATGCCGCATGCGAAAAGCGGATCAGGCAGTCCGCTGGCGCTTGGTCCGATAAGATCGATCCGTTTGTCCGGGCCCGCCGACGAGAGTATCTCATCAAGCGTGCCGTTGATCAGCGTGGACGCGGTGCAGATGACGCGGTCGCAATGTCTCAATGCGTCGGGCGTGGTGTGGAGTTCAACGCCCTCCTGCCCGGGCACTCGTTCGGGCTTTTGCTCGACAACCACCAGCGTGCATCCTTTGGCAAGATACCTTTCGACCAGCGGGGGGAAGTAGCCCACCATACCCACGATTTTGACGGGTATGTCATCCGAAGGGGATGCGGTGGCGGAAGGATCGAAGTCTGCCATGCGCATCAGGTGCTGACTGAGGGCGTTGAACGCACCGATCGCCAGGGCGCTGGTGGACAGGTCGGGGGAACCTATCTCTCCGGCGGTCCAGAGAGTGCCGCGGGTGATTGCGCGAGTGCGGGGCTGAGTTTCGGCCAGCTTGTCACGGGTATCGCCCAGGCACACGTAAAAGGGCCCCACACTGCCGTCTTCGAGAATGACGAAGCCGAATTCGTCCTCCTGCCCGTCAACCTTATCGCTCTGTGGCAAGAGGATCTCCGTTATCTTGGGTATCTTGAGCGAGGCGCCGATCTTGTCGATCAGTCTTACGTGGTCATCGGGATAGGACATAATCAGATCTGTTGGTTCCGAAGAAGCCCTATTATATCGTGGAAGCGGGACATCATTCTGCTTCAAGCCGGATTGCGGGATTGTCGGGATTAGCTTATCTTTCAGTCTGGGAGTCGGCCGGATGGTCGCTGTTCCGTTTTCAAAACGGTACGGAGGAAAGTCCGGGCTCCAAAGGACGGGATGCCAGGTAACGCCTGGGAGGCGCAAGCCTACGGAAAGTGCCACAGAAAATATACCGCCCCACACTTACGGGTTCGGGGTAAGGGTGAAATGGTGCGGTAAGAGCGCACCGCGTTGCTGGCAACAGCGGCGGCAGGGTAAACCCCATCCGGAGCAAGACCAAATAGGGGGGCAGACGGCCTAGGCCGCGATGTGTTGTCCGCACAGCCCCCGGGTAGGTTGCTTGAGGTGCGTGGTGACGCGCACCCCAGATGAATGACCATTCTCGACAGAACCCGGCTTACAGGCCGGCTCCCATCTTATCCCCCGTTCTTCATCCATATCCTAAGGATTTCCGGTATCGAGAAATCACATTAAGTCCGCGCTTTAGTATGCTGTTTTTGCATGTCTTATTTCTCGATTTTCTCTGCGTTTCCTTTGTAACCCCCTGTCTTTAAAGGAACTTCTCCACATTTTGTGGGAGATTTTCTTGACAATATCCAAATATGCTACCTATTATGGGGAGAAGTGGGGAAAAGTGGGTTTTAATGGTAAACCCAGCAGAGGGGGAATCTTGTTCCGGGGTGTCAATAAGCTCAACTTGGATGCTAAGGGGCGTCTGGCTGTACCAACCCGTTATCGGGAGCAGCTTAGGGTGTCCTGTGGATCCCAGTTGGTCATCACCGTGGATACGGATCATTGCCTGCAGATTTATCCGCTCCCTGAATGGGAAAAGTTCGAAGGTAAGTTGATGAAGCTTTCCTCATTCAACAAGACCATACGGCGCGTGCAACGACTTTTGGTCGGCCATGCCGTAGAGGTGGAGATGGATGGCCAGGGGCGGATCCTGTTACCGCCGCCATTGCGTGAGTTCGCTGGCCTGGAAAAGTACGCAATGTTGATTGGACAGGGAAAGAAATTCGAACTCTGGGATGAGGCCCGCTGGACTGAGCAGCGTGACGGATGGCTCGAGAATGTTGATCTGGAAGATCTCGAGCTGCCGACGGAACTGGAATCGTTGTCAATTTGACGATGTCCGAAACCGGGAGGCATCGGCCGGTGCTTTTGGATGAGGCACTGGAGGCGTTGGCCGTATCCGATTCCGGCATTTACATCGACGGCACCTTTGGTCGTGGAGGTCACGCCAAAGCCATACTGCAGGCTTTGGGAGAAGAGGGGCGTCTTCTTGCCATAGACAGGGATCCGGAAGCCGTGGCATTTGGTCGCGAGTTGCTTGCCGGCGAAGAGCGGTTTGTGATCGAACGGGGATCGTTTTCCATGCTGGAACAGCTGGTCACACAAAGAGGTTGGCGGGAACGGGTATCGGGCATATTGCTGGATCTCGGTGTTTCTTCGCCCCAGTTGGATACCCCGGGCCGGGGTTTCAGCTTTCTCAATGATGGTCCCCTGGATATGCGCATGGACAACAGCGGCGGCATGAGTGCCGCTGACTGGCTGGCCCAGGCCAAGGCCGAAGAGATCGCCGATGTACTCTACAAATACGGCGACGAGCGTTTTTCCCGGCGCATAGCGCGAGCCGTTGTTGAGACGCGCCAGCAGGCGCCGATCCTGACCACCGGACAGTTGGCCGCGATTATCACCGCCGCCATTCCCTTTCGGGAAAAGGGTAAGCACCCGGCCACCAGAAGCTTTCAGGCGATCCGCATCCATGTCAACCGTGAACTCGAGGAGCTGGAATCCTGCCTGGCGCAGTCGATCTCTGTACTGGCCCCCCAGGGGCGTCTGGCGGTGATCAGCTTTCATTCCCTGGAAGACCGGATCGTCAAGCGATTTATCCGGGATCAGGCCAAGGGGGATCATTTCCCGAGGGGTGTTCCTGTCAGCCAGTCTCAAATTCACCCGAAGATGAGGCCGGTAGGGAAGGCGATCCGGCCATCGAAAGAGGAGACTGATGTCAATCCCCGGGCGCGCAGCGCTGTCCTGAGGATTGCGGAGCGCCTTCATTGAACTGGGCGCGATGGCCCCTTGCAGGTGTGCTGACACTGGCCGTGGTGGTGTCAGGCACGGCAGTGGTTTATGCCAAATATGCCTCCCGCAAGTCGTTTGTGGAACTGCAGCAGCTGCGTGCGGAGCGGGATGCCATTGACGTGGAATGGGGAAGGCTCCAGCTGGAGGAAAGCACCCTCGCCACTCATGTAAGGGTGGAACGAATCGCCAGAGACAAACTGAAGATGCACGCACCCGATGTAACGGAGATCGTAGTGCTGAGGCCGAAAAGGTAATGGCAGGGACCAAGCGCAAGAAACGGGCTGAAAAGGTCCGCAAAGACAGCCAGGCCGCCTTACCAAGGTACAGGGCGAGGCGCTGGGTGCTGCTGTCCCTGCTGATTTTTGCTGGGGCCTCGATCATCTGGCGGGCGGTGGACCAGCAGATTTTCGAGACCGATTTTCTGAAAAGCGAAGGCCAGCGTCGCCATCTGCGTATCGTCGAAGTGCCTGCCCACCGCGGGATGATTACGGACCGGGCCGGCGAGCCTCTGGCCATCAGCACGCCGGTGGCCTCGGTTTGGGCCAACCCCTGGGTGCTGGCTCCGGAGCGCTTCGCTCTGGCCCCGCTTGCCAGTGTATTGGGCATGAAGAGCGGCGATCTGCGCCAGTTGCTGGCGCGGCGCAGTGCCCGGTCCTTCGTCTATCTCAAGCGGCGGATCAATCCGGATCGGGCTGAGAAGCTGGAAGCGGTGTTGGAGAAGCATCATATCGAAGGCGTTGGGCTACAGCGGGAATACCGGCGTTTCTACCCCGCCGGAGAGGTGTTTGCCCATGTCGTCGGATTCACCGACGTCGACGACCGGGGTCAAGAGGGGTTGGAGCTTGCGTATGAGAACTGGCTGCGGGGCATTTCGGGTAGAAAGCGGGTGATACGCGATGGTCAGGCACGGGTCGTCAGGGATGTGGAAAGCATCCAGGCGCCGGTAACTGGCCGGGATCTGGCGCTGAGCCTGGACCGTCGACTGCAGTTTCTTGCTTACCGGGAACTCAAGGCAGCGGTTCAGCACAACAAGGCCAAATCCGGCTCCGCCGTGATCCTGGACGTAAGAACCGGTGAAGTACTGGCCATGGTGAATCAACCCGCCTACAACCCCAACGGATCCAAGGCGGGCCGTCGCAACCGGTTCCGCAATCGCGCGCTGACGGACGTGTTCGAGCCCGGATCGACCATGAAACCCATTACCGTGGCAGCCGCCCTGGAATCGGGTCGCTACACGCCCACGACTCGGATTGATACCCGACCGGGTGTCCTCAAGGTGGGGCGTTACGAGGTCAAGGATGCGCGGAATTTCGGCCTGATCGATGTGGCTACCATCATCAGAAAGTCGAGCAATGTGGGTGTCAGCAAGATTGCCATGGATCTGCCCGGTGAGAGGCTCTGGTCGTTTTTCTCCAGCATGGGGTTCGGGGAATCCGCAGACACGGGATTTCCGGGTGAGTCATCCGGTCAACTCACACCCGCCGGGCGCTGGGCGAAAATTGATCAGGCCACCCTGTCTTTCGGGTACGGCCTTTCCGTCACCCCGACCCAGCTTGCCGGTGCCTATGCCGTGATTGCGGCAGATGGTGTGCGCAGACCCATCTCGTTATTGCGCGTGGATCGTCCTCCTCAGGGAGAGCGGGTCATGAGCAGTAAAACCGCCCGCGCGGTACGCAGCATGATGGAGGCGGTGGCTTCCGCCGAGGGAACCGCGCCTGCTGCCGCAGTTCCCGGATACCGGATTGCAGGTAAGACGGGTACAGTCAAAAAGAGCATATCCGGGGGCTATGCGGACGACCGCTATATGGCCGTCTTCGCCGGAATTGCCCCGGCCAGCGATCCACGGCTGGTCATGGTTGTGATGATCGACGAGCCCCGGGCGGGACAATATTACGGCGGCCAGGTGGCGGCACCTGTCTTTTCCAAGGTCATGGCGGGAGCTCTGAGGCTGCTCAACGTCGCCCCGGATGCGCCGCAACAGGATGACGTTCGCCTGGCAGCTGCCGCCGGAGGCCCCCGGTGATGCCGGCCCAGGTCAGACCTGCCGGTATGCCCCTGACGAATCTGCTGGCAGATTCGGTTGGCACGGTTCTACCCGCTGAGTGCGTCATCAGCTCGGTTGCGATGGACAGCCGGGATGTCAGGCAGGGCAGTCTTTTCCTGGCGTGCGCCGGTGGTCGACAGCACGGTCTGGATTACCTGCATGAGGCTCTCGAGCAGGGCGCCGCCGCAGTGTTTTGGGAGCCGGGCGGCAACTGGACTCCCGACAGGGTTGCGACAGTACAGTCGGGAGATGTACCCCTGATCCGGGTACCGTCCCTCAGCGCAGAGGTTAGCGGGATAGCGGGACGATTTCATGGTGATCCGAGCCGGCATCTGCAGGTTATCGGTGTTACGGGAACCAACGGAAAGACCAGCTGCACGCATTTTCTGGCCCGCGCCCTGGCACCGGAAATCCGCTGTGGCGTCATCGGTACCCTCGGTAACGGATTCCCCGAGGATCTTGAGGAGGGTACCCATACCACGCCGGATCCGGTGCGGCTGCAGAGGCTTCTGGCTGATTTGCTGGCCAGGGGAGCGAGTGCAGTGGCGATGGAGGTCTCATCCCACGCACTCGATCAGCACCGGGCCGCCGCCATACGGTTTCACACTGCTGCCCTGACGAATCTCAGCCGCGATCATCTGGATTATCACGAGACCATGGCGCACTACGCCGAGTCGAAAAAACGGCTGTATCGTATGCCCGGGCTGGCATGTTCGGTACTCAATATGGACGAC
>JAQYVO010000215.1 GCA_030145425.1 Chromatiales bacterium
GGTGTCAGGCGGGAACCCCGGATGATCAACCGCAAACTCTGCATCGCCCCCATGCTGGATTGGACCGACCGGTATTTCCGTTTTTTCGCCCGGTTGATCTCCCCCAATGCCCTGCTTTACACGGAGATGGTGTCCACGGGCGCCCTGCTTCATGGGGATGTACAGCGGTTCCTGGAGTTCGATGCCACCGAGCACCCCCTGGCGCTGCAGTTGGGGGGGAGCGACCCGCAAGACCTGGCCCGATGCAGCAGGCTTGGCGAACAGTGGGGCTACGATGAGATCAATCTCAACGTTGGCTGCCCTTCAGACCGTGTCCAGGAGGGACGCTTTGGGGCCTGTCTCATGGCCGAGCCGCAATGGGTGGGGGATTGCGTCAGGGCCATGAAAGATACCGTTTCCGTCCCTGTATCCGTGAAACACCGTCTGGGCATCGACGAACGAGACAGTTATGAGGAGCTGTGTGATTTCGTCGGCACGGTATCCCGGGCGGGCTGTTCGATCTTTATCGTCCATGCGCGCAAGGCCTGGCTGGAAGGGCTCAGCCCCAAGGAGAATCGTGAAATACCCCCGCTTGACTACGGCAGGGTTCATCGGCTGAAACAGGACTTTCCGGCACTTCAGTTTGTGGTCAATGGGGGCATAACCACGCTGGAGGCGAGCAAGGATCATCTTTCCTGGGCGGACGGTGTCATGATCGGGCGGGAGGCCTATCAGAATCCCTGGATACTCGCCGAGATGGACCGCGAACTGTTCGGTAACCCGGCTCCACCGGCGACCCCCGAACTGGTTGTGGAGAGGCTGCTGCCGTTCGTGGACCAGCAGCTGGCCAGGGGCGTACCCCTGAAAAGAATCACACGCCATATTCTGGGTCTGTTTCGCGGCCGCCCAGGTGCCCGTAGTTGGCGCCGACACCTCAGTGAGCACACGGGTAACCCGAATGCCGGGGCATCAATCATAGAGACAGCTGCGGGATTTATAACCTCGGACAGGGAGCACATCAAGAAGGAAAGTTTTATAGAAACTATTGATTAGAAAAACAGGGAATATGGATTAGAACGGTCGGTGAACTGGAACACAAGAATTATAAGAGGCTGGGCGGTTTGCTCCTCCTGGTACAAGATATAGGCTATGTGCAATGTAGGTGCGAATTTATTCGCACTCGGCCGAATGAATTCGGCCCTACAGCGCGGATCCGACACAGGGATCTCAACGGTTACCATTATGTTGGCCCTGATTCTGGCAAACGTGGGGTATCTCCTTTTCTTGCCGCTGTTTCCTGCTTGAATGCAGCTATTCCCCGTCCGGGAAACAACGCGCAATTACGTTTGCCACCTTGAGCGGAGATTCCGGCACGACAACAAGGGTGCAGGCATTTTCAGCCCGAGAGAGCGGCTCGTATCCCGCTATTTGTCGCTCCAGGATGACCTGATCGGCCTCTGAGGCATCCGCTCCCTCCCCGTCCCTTTGCCTTACCCTTTCCCGCAGCACTTCGTTTGGCGCCTGAAATTCCAGAATGAGGAAGGGTATGCCACGCACTTCCGCAAGCTGCCTGAAAGGCTTTCGTTGACCCTCGCTCAGAAATGCTGCATCGACCACAGGGGTAAATCCAGCATCGAGTATCTCCCCGGCCAGCATCAGCAATCGATTGTAGGTCCGCTTACTGAATTCGGCGGTATAGATACCATCCCCCGGTACCGATCCGGAATCCCCCTTCAGCGAAATCCCTGCCAGACGCTTGCGCTCCACATCGGAACGGATACGCACCACCGGCATCTGCATAAGCAGTTCCCCGGTGCCCCGGCTTTTTCCTGAACCGGAAAGGCCGTGGGTGATCAGAAGAGTCTGCGATTCGGGCTGCGTATAGCCATCGGCCTGTTCAAGATAGGCCAGAAACTCCCGGTGCAGCGGATCGCGATCCCGCGGCTCCAGGTCTTCCTGATGCAGACGGATGGCCGCCACTTTGGCGCGCACCATGGCACGATAAACCTGGTAGAACCGCAGGAGCCGAAGACCCTCATAGTCCCCGGTGGCCTGCAGATACCCATCGAGGAGACGTCTCGACAGTTCCGGCCTGCCCTTCTCGTCCAGGTCCATGAGCAGAAAAGCCAGTTCGCTCATGGTATCTATCCATCGCAGTTCCGGGTTGAACTCGATCCCATCGAAGATGATCAGCCTATCGCCATCCAGCGCCATGTTGCCGAGATGCAGATCGCCATGGCACTCGCGGATAAATCCCTCCCTGATGCGTTGCTTTTCCAGGTCATACAACTGCCGGTGCCGTTCGACGGTCCAGGACTCGATGCGTTGCAGCAGCGAGGGCACGTCGCCCTCGCGGGTCAGCACCCGGATCTGGTCTATGTTCTGCTGCATCGGGCGAAACAGATTA
>JAQYVO010000278.1 GCA_030145425.1 Chromatiales bacterium
AGGACCGAGTCAGGTGTCTGGTATCGGTCACCGCCGGCCTCGACTTTCTTCTCCTGAAGCGGTGGCGGCGGATAACCCTCCGGATTAACCACAGCCATCCGTGTGCGAACGCCCTCCTTCGTGACGTTCCACACCATGAAGTCCTGCGCATAGTCCACCGGGCCGTCGTAGAGTTGCTCGACGGCCTTCCTGATGATCGGCTGCGTATCGAAGTCGTTCTGGAAGTGGTAGGCCACAGCGTGCTTAGGTTTTGTCATGGCCATTACCCTTGCGAAATAAGAGGGGTTTGCATGAATTGTCGTCACTGCGTTCAAGGCCTCCTGAGAGCTGAAACTCCACTTTGACATTGCCATTTCGGGCGTAAAGAAACACTCATGAATTGAGAAGTCAACGCCCTGTGTATGCTCTATCCACCATTTGTTCGGGAGAGAGTCGCCCGAAAACGCCAGTCTGAGACCGTTCCACTCCAGGATGAAGCTGGCTGCCCCCTCGAAATGAATCGCAGGGAGGCTCCTGATGACCACGCCGTTGTCCTCGTAGATGACATTGTTGACCTTCGACCAGTCATACTCTGTAACCTCGAGTTTCATTGCGGTGGTATCGATGGTGCCGACCAATGTGCCACTCATCCAGGCCCACGACTTCTCCATGTGGTCCATCGCGGACTTCATGCCCCACTCCGGGCGCATTCCACCGCCGCCCGGGCCCCAGACCCGCAGGGGTACCGAGCGGTTGTTTTGAGGACCGGTCATGTAGAACGTCCCCAAATCAGCCATGTGGTCCATATGCGGGTGCGTAATGAAAACCTTGTCCAGATAGTCCAGTGAAATACCGAGAGCATGGATCCGCTCGAAAGATCCGTTGCCCATGTCGAAGATAAACTTGTCGCCGTTTCCCAGCTCGATCAGGAAGCAGGCGGCCGCCTGCTTGAGACGCGGCATTGGCATGCCTGTGCCGCAGGCGATGACACGCATCTCGTCTGCGGCCAGTTCCTCGGTGCCCGGGTAGTACACGCCCCGATTGGAACTCGGCTTGGTAGACGACGGTGCGTCTGTAGTGGGCATAGTTGCTGCCCAGGCATGCTTCAGTTGGACATCCACATCGAGCGTGAGCATGGCGGCCCCAAGCAGCCCGGCTGCAGTCAATGTTGCGAATACAGATTTCCTGGAAAATATTCTGGAAAACATGATGTTAACTCCGTTGAGTGTACAAATGCCGTTGCTCTGTTCATCCACTCCTGCGAACAATCACACATGGATTGGAAAATCCTGACTAAGTTGTCTGGTAAGGTATGAGATTATGGGTAAAAATATGGTCAGCCCGATATCAAAAACGCGCATGAATACACCCGCTCACAATGATGTTGTCGACTGGAATCTAATTGCAGAGCAGCGCTTTGAGGATATCGAAGAGCTCAACGACTTGGTTCAAGGCTGGGATTTTGAATTCCACCAACTGAAAGCTGGAAGATCACCGGCCGAACTGCTGCAATTTGGGCGCCCCGAGTTTATATTTACCCGTTTTTACTTCGAGCAACCCTACCACCAGCGGGGCTGTACGGCACACGATGCCCTGACGGTTGGACTCCCTGAAGAGGGAATCGAGGAAGTAATAACGCCGGATGGCGCAGTTCAGCAGGATGACATCCTATGTTTTCCATCAGGTCGTGAACTGAGTGTAGTATCCCGACCCCGCTTCAAAGGCTACTCGCTTTCAATTTCGGACGCCCTGCTCGACGAAGTTGCAAAGTCTTGTGATCTACAGGTCGGAGCAAGTATAGGAACAGTGCAACAAGTACTTCACTGTAACCGTTCCAATATGAATACACTACGCCGTGAACTGCGTCGCGTCAGCCGGAGTCTGCCGCAAATCAATACTGCGGAAAACAGCCCAGAGATAATACGCGACCTGGAATTCAATCTCATACGGCACTTGCTCCTGGCAATTACAGACTCGCAGCCTACAGATCGGCTCAAACTGACGAATAGAAAACAGATCATTCTTCAACGTGCGCGGGATTACATGGAAGCCAATACTAACAAGCCCATTACCGTTTTGGAGCTGGCACAGGCGTCAGGGAGCTGTGTGCGTACCCTGGAATATGTTTTCCGTGACTACTTCGACGCTACACCGAAAGCTTACCTTAAGTCTCGGAGGCTGGTCGCTGTACGCCATGAGCTGCTTCGCTCATTGCATTCCAAGTTACTTATAAACGAAGTCGCGAACCGTTGGGGCTTTTGGCACATGAGCCAGTTTGCTACTGATTACCGTCGTTTCTTTGGTGAATTGCCATCTGAAACACTGCGGGCAATGTAAATGCGCCCAATCCTCAATATCAGCTACTGGTAGACAATAGACGTTAGAGTTAATGTCTGCCATGGGTGTGCACAGTGCCGATAGCCACCTGAACATGAATGTCCGCTCACAGCATTGAGCTGAACCACATTACTGACCCCTTGTTGGTCCGCAATGCCGCGTAAACGGACGGTGGCCCGCGGCCACTGGAATAGGTATTTTCGTTAAGGCTTCTTAAGATGGGGCTAATGGATCAATTTTGGGTGCAATTCAACAGCTTTGCGAAACTCTCCTGGGGTTAGACCACCGACACGGCGAAACATTCGCGTGAAATTGCTCTGATCATCGAATCCGACGGATATCGCAACTTCCCCGATCCGCGCGCCCGGTTTCTGCAGGAGCTTCTTTGCCACTGTGAAACGCACTTCGTCGACCAGCGTCCCGTATGTGATACCACAGGCAGAGAGCATTCGGGCCAGGGTGCGCTCCGAGACATCCATGAGCTCGGCTGCAAATCGCGCGGATGGGTAGCCATCGGGCAGGTACGACATGAGCACCGCACGAAGCGTATCTATGTAGTGGGATTTTTCGCTCAGAACCGAATCATCGGCTACACCACTTTTTGGGTCGGGGCTGCGCACCGCCTGATGTAGGCAGGATCGTGGCACGGCGATGTAGCCCATTGGCTGTTGCGTCAGGATTCGGCTGCCGGGTAAACGCTCCTCCACAATGGCCGGGGCGCGTCGGTGTTCAATGCCGACCTCATCCGGGACCCATTGCGATCCCAGAAAGTGCCGGATCAAGCCAATAATAATCTCGAGTTGATATGCCTGCGAGATCATGTAGCCGGGGACTTCCCTCATGCCCGAATAGTGGGTGTAGAACAAAATGTCGTCTCGGCGTTCATGTATACCGAGCTGGAGGTGAGATGCCTCCGTGCTGACCTTCTGCACCAGTCGTTGTAGGGCATAAAAAAGCGTCGGGGCGGTCTCTAGCTTCCGCAACAGACCAATGTTGAGGTTGTGGTCGCCGGCATGTGCGCCAACCAGCCACCCCAGCGACGGATCTTCGTGCCGCGCCGCGGCAGCGAAAAAAGACCAGACCCTCGACAACGGGACGAACGTATCCGGATCTTCACACAACACCGGCAATTTCTGGCGGCGCAAGAGGCGATCGACCGGCGCCCCGGCGTGGCGAAGGAAGGCGGTGAACGCCATAAGATGCACCAGGCGAAGCATTGGCGGCGCCGATTTCTTCGGAAAGGCATCCATAGTGTAACTCGAGTTACTTCATTGCTAAGAGAGATTACCTTTAAGAAAGGTCCACACTACGCTAGCACAACTTGTTTCTATTTGGCAGGAATAGACCAGAGTCTATAAGAAGATATCTGTATTCTATTTAGTGGGATTGATTGCCTTGGGTCTTCAACCTATATGCGCCGCACCTGGGGTCTGAAGTAGCGTCTCGGCGAGATCACACTGATTTTGTTGTAGTTTTCACAAGTACGGCCGGTTTGAGGAATACTGAGTGAAACTCGGCACTCTGCGAATTCCATTGCGCCCGTCTGAGCGATCTATACGGGAGGGCAAACGCCAGGGCCTCGACGTCCATGGTCCATGGATAGGTCTTCTCCGGGAATTCTAACCACTGCCATGGCAAGTAGATCTTGGGCCGGCTGCTTCAAGATCGATCAGCTCAAACGGCTCCGGGGTAGCCGATGATGCCGTTATCGACGCGCGCAAAGGAAGCCATCAAGACCGCGCTGGCGATGACCATCGTCTACGGGATCGCACTGTCCATGGATTGGCCCAATCCCCATTGGGCGGGATTCGCGGTTGCAGTCATCAGCCTCTCCACGGTGGGACAGTCCCTTAACAAGGGCATCATGCGAATGCTTGGGACACTGCTGGCCGCCGCCTTCTCGCTTACGATGATCGCCCTCCTTCCCCAGGATCGCTGGTGGTTCTTCCTGGTTCTCTCGGCCTTCGTCGGCTTCTGCACCTACAGGATGGGTGGGAGCAAGCACCAGTACTTCTGGCATGTCGCCGGTTTTGTCAGCCTGATCATATGTCTGGGGTCGGTCCCGGATACCGACAACGCCTTCGCTGTCGCGGTGTTGCGTATTCTGGAGACCGGACTCGGGATCCTCGTTTACACCCTGGTTACTGTCCTGCTCTGGCCGACCGACACGCGCGATGAGCTCGATGCCGCCGTTAGTCGGCTGGCCACCACACAGCGAGAGCTCTACGGGTGCTACCGCAAGCTGCTTCATGGCGAGGGGCAGGCGGACGACACTCATTCCCTGCGGATGCAGGAAGTACAACAATTCAACCAGTTCAATCAAGCGCTGGAGGCGGCACGCACGGACAGCTACGAGGTCTGGGAGGTGCGCCAGCAGTGGCAGCAGGTGCAAGCGCAGACGGCTGAAATCATGCAGACGCTGGAGCGCTGGCGAGAGAGCTTTGCCGGGACACAGGATCTGGTGATTAGGGATCTGCTACCCAATCTGGATGACCTCGGCGAGGAATTGGATGGCCGCTTCGAGCAGATCGAGCGATTGTTTCTGGGCGAGCCGCCCGAGCGTTTCCCGCAGGTTGTGGAATTGCCCTGGGACAAAGAGGCCGTCCGTTCCCTCAATCACTTCCAGAAGGCGGCCCTGGCGGTCACGCGGTCTCGGCTGCAGCACCTGGAGGCTGTGACACGGGCACTGTTCGACACACTTGCCGACATCAAAGGATTCGGTGAAAAAAGCGTACCGCCGATTGACTCTGCTGTGCCGCAATCCCAATTCCTATTCGATCCCGATCGTATGGCGGCCGCCGTGAGTGTTGCAGCTGGTCTATGGCTGGCCTACCTTATATGGATCTACACTGAAATCCCGGGCGGTACCGCGTTCGTGATTATGGTTGGACCTTTCGGGATGGCCCTGGCGAACATGCCCCAGGTGCCCGTGTTGGCGGTGTTTCGCCCGGCCGCTTTTAGCGTTGTCTTTGCGAGCGTCCTGTACATCTTCGTCATGCCCCAGCTGTCGAGCTTCGCCGGGCTGGGCACCCTGATCTTCGCCGTGACCTTCACCATTTGCTATCTGTTCCACACCCCGAAACAAGGGCTGGGGAAGGTATTCGGATTGGCCATCTTCGTTCTGATCTCCGATATCTCCAACCAGCAGAGCTACAGTTTTCTTTCGATGGCCAACACCGCGCTGATGTTTCCGCTGGTCTTCGCGCTCCTTGGCCTATCCGCCAACATCCCCTTCTCGGCGCGGCCGGAAAAGGCCTTTTTGCGCCTGCAGGGGAGGTTTTTTAACAGCTGTACTTACCTCTTGAGCACTATGGGCTGGGGTCTGACCACGACCCCTACTCGCCTGGATCGTTGGTGGAAGGCCTTCCATATGCGGGAGATTGCGGCATTGCCTCAGAAGCTCGCCACCTGGGGAAAGGCGGTCGATACCAACGTGCTTTCCGGCACCACGCCGCAACAGGTACAGGCGCTGACCACAAATTTGCAGTCGCTCACATACCGGATGCAGGAGTTGTTGGACGCCCAAACCAGCTCACACGCGAAGCTGCTGGTGCGTGAACTGCTTGTGGACGTTCGTGCCTGGCGCCTGAAGGTGACGGAGATCTTCCAAGCCTGGTCGCAGGGCCTCGCCACCGCGCCCGCGGATGCGCTACGCGAGGGGTTTACGGCGAGACTCGCACGGCTGGAACGGCGACTAGCGGAAACGATGAATATGGCGGCGGAGGGGGAGCTCAGTGACCAGGATAAGGAGCACCTGTACCGCCTGCTTGGGGCCTACCGTAGTCTGTCGGAGGAAGGGCTCGAATATGCCAGGACAGCGGAAAGTATCGATTGGCGCCATTGGCGTGAGTCTCGGTTCTGATGGGACTCTCGACGGCGGCACGGCTGTGAAGGGAGTCCCGCAAGCAATCGATAGGGTTGGAAGTGGGAGGAATCGGGTTCAGTTCATTAAGGGGTTTTCGGCCCGAAAGGCACGTTTTATAAAAGGGGAATTTATCCATGTACGAACAGTTGGCCATAGTAGCCGTCTTCGCCTTCCTTTACAGTGCGATCGCCGGGGGTGTGGAGCGGACGATGCTGTCCGGTCCCATGATATTCATGTCATTTGGCCTGGCATTCGGTCCGGTGGGCCTGGGAATACTCGATTTAGACGTCAGTAGCGACGATCTGAGAATATTCGCGGATCTTACCCTGGCCCTGATCCTTTTTATCGATGCCGCCAACGCCAATATGGGCGTGCTCAAACGCAATCTTCAGATTCCACGAAGGATGCTTGCCTTCGGCCTGCCCATGATCATCCTGCTGGGGTTTGGCGTCGGTATTCTAATCTTCGACAATCTGACACTCTTCGAGCTGGCAATACTCGCAACCATGTTGGCGGCGACGGACGCGGCTTTGGGAAAGGCCGTGGTAACGAATGAAGCGGTGCCGCCGAGAATTCGTGAGGGCCTTAATGCGGAGAGCGGACTCAATGACGGAATCTGCGTGCCCATTCTGTTTGTGTTCATCGCGCTTGCGGTAGGGTCCAACACAGAAAATAGCAGCATGGGCCTGGCGTTGAAACTCGTTGCCCAGGAGATCGGGATTGGACTCGTGGTGGGCTTGGGGCTGTCTGCACTGGGGGCGTGGTTTTTAAAACAGTGCTGGAAGCGGGGTTGGGTCACCGACATCTGGAGTCAGCTGCCCGTAGTCGCGCTTGCAGTGAGTTGTTTCACGGTTGCTCAGAGCCTTCATGGCAGTGGTTACATTGCCGCCTTTACGGGAGGTATCCTGTTCGGAGTCCTGGCAAAGGAGTCGACCCACAAACTGGTGCATGCAGCGGAGGGAGTGGGTGAGACCCTTGCACTGGTCACCTGGGTGATTTTCGGTGCAGCCGTGGCGGGGAAGTATTTCGAGTATTTCAGCTGGCAAGTGATAGTCTATTCCGTGCTGAGTCTTACTCTGATACGCATGTTGCCTATATATCTTTCACTGGCCGGCACCGGAGAGGCAAATGACAGTAAGCTCTTCCTCGGATGGTTCGGTCCCCGGGGTCTCGCCAGCATCGTGTTCGGGATCATCGTATTGAACGAGAACATTCCCGGTGGAGAGACACTGGCGGTCACGGTTGTCTGTACGGTTATTCTCAGTATTCTGGCCCATGGACTCACGGCCAATCCATTGGCAAAAGCTTTTGCCGCAAGACAGAAAAAGGCCGGAGGCAAGATTTGAGAGGCGGCCGGCATATTCTTGTGGTCAAAAGACTCATTCGCCTTGATATATCTGAACGGATCATAAGTTTGTAAGCACTGCCAGGCGCATCGCCTGGTGATATTTTTTGTCTGAAAATAAGGGAGGTTTGTCATGCGGACTTTTAATCGTAAACTGGCTGTAGGCTTTGTCTGCCTGGCGCTGCTGCTGGCGGGGTGCAGCGGGGCACGCAAAATGATGCCGACGCCCAATGTGCATCTCGACGAGAATCGTGATTTTTATGGGGAGTTGCATCCGAGTCTGAAGAGTACGGAAGTGCCCCTGTTTTTTATTACTGATCGTTCACCCGAGCAGGACGAGCAAGGCAATCTGCGGTACGGCCACGGCCGTTCCAATTCGCTGGCCTTCGGTAGCGCCGTGGTGGATCTCGGCAGGGATATCAGCTGGGAGGATCTGCTCGAAGCCAGCCGCACACAGCAACGCCTG
>JAQYVO010000289.1 GCA_030145425.1 Chromatiales bacterium
GCATCGAATGCACGCCCCGTTGTGCCGATGCTGTTGCTGCCCATGAGCCACAGGTAGATGGGTGCCAGCTCCTCGGGTGTTTTCAGGGTTCTCGGGTCCTCTCCCGGATACGCCAGGCTGCGCAGATGGGTCCGGGTGGGACCCGGGTCGATGCTGTTAACCCGAATTGCGCTGCTCTCTCGGGTCTCGTCGGCCAGTACCTGCATCAGGCCCTCGGTACCGAACTTGGAAACCGCGTAGGCCCCCCAGTAGGCTTTTGCGGTGCGGCCAACCCGGTCCGAGGTGAAGACCACGGAGGCGTCTTCCGCCTTGCGCAGCAGCGGCATGCAGGCCTGGGTGAGCATGAAGGGAGCATTGAGGTTGACCTGCATGACCTTGTACCAGGTCTCTATGTCATAGTCATCTATCCGGCTCAATAGCTGCAGCTGCGCGGCATTATGCAGTATTCCTTCCAGCGAGCCGAACTCTGTCAGGAGCGTTTGGGCAAGCTCGGTGTAGTCGTGATCCCTGGCTCCCTCCAGATTCATCGGATAGATAGCCGGGGCGGTGCCGCCGGCTTCCTCGATGGCATCGTAGACGGCTTCCAGTTTCCCCAGCGTCCGTCCCAGCAGAACCACGGTTGCCCCATGGGCAGCATAGGCCAAGGCGGCTGCGCGCCCAATACCGTCGCCTGCCCCTGTGACCAGCACGGTGCGTCCTGTCAGGAGGTTATTTGATGGGGAGTAGTCGTCCATGTCTTGCGATTTTACGTTATTTTAAACCAATTCCGGGACATTGTTGAAGGCGCATCTGCATGGGTCAGAAGTCCCGATCAGTCCAGTTCAACACCTGTAGGGGATGATCGATAGCGCCATCGGCGCCCCATTCTTCCGGATTGTCTTCATTCCCTATATAGCCGAACAATGCGGTGAGCGTCCTGTTGCCCGCGCTGTTGCCGGCCTCGATATCCCTTCTGGCGTCACCGATATAGAGTGTCTCGGCGGGGTCGCGCCGGGCTAACCCGCAGGCATGAATAATTGGCATGGGGTGGGGTTTGCGATAGTCGGTTGTGTCTCCGCTGACAATGGCCGCGGCTCTGTCCGAGAGACCCAGCTGCCGCATCAAGGGCTCGGTCAACCAGCCCGGTTTGTTGGTTACGATGCCCCAGGGAATGTCCCGCTGCTCCAGTTGCTCGAGCAGTTCCTCCATGCCGGGAAACAGGGTCGTCTCCCTGGCCAGGTGATTCTTATAGATATCAAGCAGCTGCTCGCGGTAGGTGTCGAACCGAGGGTGGTCGGGTTCGATGCCGAAACCCAGTGTGATCAGGGCAACAGCCCCATGAGAAACCTGCAGCCGGATAGATTCCAGTGGGAGTTGCGGCCGGCCGTTTGCGACCAGTGTCCGGTTCAGCGCGAAGGCCAGGTCTGGCGCCGTATCCGCAAAGGTCCCGTCGAGGTCAAACAGCACCAGACGAATTGGCCTGAGGTGGGAGGTATCAGTCGTCTCCATGTCGGTGGCAGCTGACCATATAGTTGACATCCACGTCCCGGGGCTCCAGGCGGTACTTGCGCGTCAAGGGATTGTATACCAGGCCCGTGATATCGTCGGTGGTCAGACCGGCCTGCCGGATCCAGAGATTCAATTCCGATGGCCGGATGAAATTGCTGAAGTCATGGGTGCCTTTGGGCAGAAGGTTGAGAACATACTCGGCACCAATGATGGCAAACAGATAGGATTTCGGGTTTCGATTAAGGGTGGAGAAGAACAGGTGGCCGCCCGGCCTGGCCAGCCTGGCGCAGGCCGCCACGACCGAACCTGGATCAGGGACATGTTCCAGCATCTCCATACAGGTCACGATATCGAATGTGCCGGGTATCTCATCGGCGAGCTGTTCCACGGGAATGCGCTCGTAGTTGACCTTCAACCCGGATTCCAGCAGGTGCAGACGTGCCACCTCCAGCGGCGCCTCGCCCATATCGATGCCTGTCACCTCGGCACCCTGACGGGCCATGCTTTCCGCCAGGATGCCCCCGCCGCAACCCACATCCAGGACCTTCCTTGACGCTAGACCGGCAATACGGTCGATATAGTCCAACCGCAGTGGATTGATTTCATGCAGGGGCTTGAACTCGCTGTTGGTGTCCCACCAGCGGGATGCGAGCGCTTCGAATTTACTGATTTCAGCGTGATCGACATTGAGAATCTGTTCTGTCATTGCTAGGCCCTTGAAGAATTCGCTGAATTATACCCAAATTACAATGACATGGCCGCGTCGTTTGAATTCTTGCGGCCGGAAGTCCAAATAGTCGTTTAATTATTGGTAAAACTACATTAATATCCCGGCGTTATCGATAATGCTGACCCATGTTTTGGGCTCATGATGCATGGAAAATCACTATGGTCTACAAAAAAAATTTCTGTAACGGGTACTGCCTCAAAGAAGCCTGTACTGGATTGATAGACAATGCCGAAATCCAAAAGCCGCACGGTGGCCGAAACAACGTCGTGAGAGAGCATCACCGATTTTATGTACTGCGTCTTTTGGGTTTGTCAGTTCCACCCTTTGTATGTAACTGATTAGAGCGCTGACGGTCTGGATCAGCGAGTCGCTTCCAAAACAAGAGGAACACAATGTCTACTAATGCTCCCGAATTTCGCCTTTCCGGTGCGCATGCCTTGGCCGGCATAGAATCCGCGCTGAAATCAGAGTTTCGCCTGGAAGAGGAATCGGAAACAAGATTCGACCACGTCTACTACGATAGCTTCGACTGGCGGTTATACCAGGCGGGTGCCTATCTCCGGCGGGAATTCGAAAAGGACAGGCGGCACCTGATCATGTCGGGGCTGGGTGATGACAGTCCGAAAGAAAGTGTGGCCTTTACCGGGGATATGCCGCGATTTTATTGGGATTTTCCAGAGAGTGTCTTGAAAGAAAATATTTCGGACATATTGGATATTAGGGCTTTGCTGCCGTTATTCGAACTCCGGGGTGTGAGCAGGAGTTTCAGGATGCTGGACGATGCGCGGAAGACGGTATTGCGAGTCCAGCTGAAGCAGGGTAGTACCTATGATGCCCAGGGTCGAATGGGGACTCACGTCGACGGGATTGTTCGCCTGGTTCCCGTCAGGGGGTACGAAAAATTCCTCAGAAAGGTATCGCGGTTTCTCACCGCCGAGATGGAACTGGTTGCCGTCACTGGCAGCCTTTTCGACGAGTTGCTGGCATCCATCGGTAAAGTTCCCAGCGACTACAGTTCGAAGCTCGATTTCTGGTTCACGCCGGACATGTATTCAGAGGCCGTGGCACGCCATATTCATCTGCATCTTCTCGACACGATTGAGAGCAATATTCCGGGAACCCGCGATGACCTGGATTCCGAATTTCTGCATGACCTGCGGGTCGCTGTGCGACGCACCCGGTCTGCACTCACCCAGATCAAGGGTGTCTTCCCGGAGGATGTGGTGGAGCGTTTCAAACCGCGCCTTGGCTGGCTCGGTCAGATAACCGGTCCAACCCGTGACATGCATGTCTATCTGCTGGCATTCGAGGAGTACCGGGACAGCCTGCCCGAGCGCTATCGCAGGGATCTGGATCCCCTGCATCGCTTTTTGCTGGTTCATCAGCGGACTGAACACGAGAAGATGGTGAAGCAGATGGAATCCGAAGAGTTCCTGCAGACACTGGCTGATTGGCGTTCCTATCTGGTAAGTCCGGATCCTGGGGCATCGGCTCTGCCGAACACCAGGAGTGCCGTTTCGGAGACGGCGGGCAAGCGCATCTACAAAATCTATAGCAGGGTGCTGGATGAGGGGTTGGCCATCACGGATGAATCGCCGCCGGAGTCACTGCATGAACTCAGGAAGAATTGTAAAAAGCTGAGATATCTTATCGAGTTTTATAGGAGTATTTATCCAGAAAAAGACGTCAAACCAGCGATTCGGGCCTTGAAGATCCTGCTGGACAATCTGGGCCTGTTCCAGGACCTTGAAGTACAGGCCCTGAAACTCCAGGAGTTTGCGCACCAGATGGGCAAGGAGGGTGAAGTCCCTCCGGATACTCTGTTGGCCATGGGTATGTTGGTGGATGGCCTTATGAAACGGCAGCATCAGGCACGCCACCGGTTTGGGCAGCGATTTGCCCTGTTCGCAGATAAAGAGAATCGAGACCATTTCAAACGTATGTTCAGCCAGGGCAAGGTGAAACAAGCCGCATGAGAATTATCGGTGTATACAATATAAAAGGCGGTGTCGGCAAGACGGCAACGGCGGTGAATCTGGCTTTTCTGTCGGCTCAGGAAGGCCACAGGACGCTCATCTGGGATCTGGATCCACAGGCGGCTGCAACTTTCTATCTCCGGGTTAAACCCAAGATCAAGGGTGGCAGTCGTAAAATGTTCCGGGGTAAGCGGGAACTGGACGGATTAATCAAGGGTACGGATTTCGAGAATCTGGATCTTCTGCCGGCGGAGTTTTCCTACCGAAACATGGATTTGATGCTCAGCGAACGGAAAAAGCCGGCTAGACAGTTGCTGAGACTGCTGCGGCCGTTGTCGGAACAGTTCGATAATGTCATTCTCGACTGCCCGCCGAATATCTCCCTGGTTTCGGAGAATATTTTCAGGGCCGCAGATGCACTGCTGATCCCGACCATCCCCGGCACCTTGTCCATCAGAGCCTATCACCAACTGCTGGATTATCTTCGGGAAAACAAGGTCAGAGGTGTTGACCTGATGCCTTTCTTTTCCATGGTGGATCGAGACAAACACCTCCAGGCGGAGGTCATGCAGGATATGACGGCTTCAAATCCCGAGATGCTCTCTGCACGCATTCCTTATGACGGCGACGTGGAAAAAATGGGCATTCATCGCGCACCGGTGGGTGAGTTCGCGCCTCAGACCAATGCCTGGGAGGCCTACCGGGCATTGTGGGCTGAGGTTGTGCAGCGCCTTAAATAGCAGACTCAATTCTTGGTCGCGATGAGGCGATAGACCGAAGGTACCAGCAGCAGGGTCACCAGGGTCGAAAACAGCAGGCCGGAGACGATGGTGACGGCCAGGGGCTGCAGCATCTCGGAGCCCTCGCCCAAGGCAAGGGCAAGGGGCAGCATACCCACGACCGTGGTCAATGTGGTCATCAGGATGGGACGCAAGCGCAGCCGGGCCGCTTCGATCACCGCATCCAGTGGGGGAAGGCCGCGGGAGCGCGAGATCTCGATATACTCCACCAGCACGATAGCATTGTTCACCACAATGCCCGCCAGCATGATGAGCCCCAGCCATACCGGCATTGAGAGTGGCAGGCCCGTTGCGTGCAGCCCTATGGCTACACCGATAACGGAGAAGGGGACGCTGAACATGATAACCAGGGGATTGCGAAGAGATTCGTACTGGACAGCCATAACCACGAACACCAGAAAGAGTGCCATTGCCAGCAGCTGATAACTGAGATTCCGGCCTTCCTTGAGTGTCTCCAGGTTACCCGCCTCGTAGATGCTGTAGCCCTTGGGGATCTCGAGGTTCTTCACTTGGTCCTCTGCTGCCGCGATGACCGTGACAAGGTTGACGTCACCTGTCAGGGATGCGGTCACCTCCACGAAGCGCTGCTGTCTGTCACGCATGATGGCCGAGGGGATGGGAACGATCTCGACCCTGGCGATGTCCGACAGCCGAACCGGCGTTCGGGGCTGGGAGTTGCTGAAGAGTATGATCTCCTCCACGTCCCCCGGCGTGGTCATCTGAGCCTGGTCGAGGCGCAGCAGTACATCGATGGCCCGGTCTTCGGAGATGAAATCCGTCACTTGCTGTCCCTGCAGGGCAAAGCGGACCGCTTTACCCACGTCATCCACCGTCAATCCGTAACCGGTGGCCCTTGAGCGATCGACCCGTATGGACAACTCCTGGTTTTTGTTTTCCGCCGAGTGCTCGGGATTGCGCAGCCCCTGCACCCCTTTTAGATTTTCGACCACCTTGTCTGCGATATCTTCCAGCACATCGAGATCCGGACCCTTGACCCGCAGGGCGAAATCGTCGTCGCTGCGATTGAACCGGATACCACGCACGCCGATGCTGTACATGCGCACTCTCACCCCGGCCATGCGGGCTGCGGCGATCTCTTTTTGAACCCTGGCGATCCAGTCGCGGCTGCTTATGCTCCCGCGTTCCAGGAGCGGCTGCAGCTGCACCCGGATACTGGAACGGTTCGGCGATTCATGCTGGGAGCGGCCAAAAATATGGCCTCCCACGGTGGTGAATATGGTCTCGACCTCATCCTGACGGGCGAGGATCTCCTCGATTTGTGCAGTGGTCCGGTTCATCTCCGGGATGTTGATGCCACGGTCTGCGGTGATACTGACCTGGATCTGCCCCTCGTCAAGGGTTGGGAGGAATATCTGTTTGACGTCTGCTATTCCCGGTATGGTCGCGAGCAAACCGCCGATAAACAGGGCCAGAATCAGCCAGGGCAGCCGAAGGGTCCAACCCAGTACCCGGGCGTAGGCATTCTGTACGACCTCCAGCACTTTGTTGGCGCCCCGCCGCAACCGCCCTTCCTCAACGGCGGGCACTCGTCCGGCAAGGGCGGGTACCAGCGTGAGTGCCACCAGCATGGACGCCAGTATGGCAGCGGAGATGGTAAAGATCAGTTCCCGGAACAGGAGTCCGACCAGGCCGGTGATGAACAGGAATGGCAGCACGGCCGCCAAGTTGGTGGAGGTCGATGCGATGATGGCGCTGTTGACCTCGGACGCGGCACGCGTCGGGGCTTCGTCCACGCCTTCCCCGAGCCGCTGGTGCCGGTATATGTTTTCAAGCATGACGACCGTGCTGTCGACCAGCATGCCAATACCGAGGGCCAATCCACCCAGGGTCATGATGTTGAGTGTCAGTCCGGCGCTGGCCATCAGAATGAAGGTGACCAGTATGGCTATGGGAATGGCACTGCCGATAATCAGGGTGCGGCGCAGGCTCCCGAGAAACATGAACACTACCAGCATAGCCAGGGTGGCACCGCTGGCAGCCGCCGTGACGGCATTGTTGAGGGAGCGCCGCACGTAGCGCGCCTGATCGTCGACCCGGTGAATCTCCACATCCTGGGGTATCAGTCCATCCTGATCCAGTTTCTCCAATCGGGCATTGACCGCATCCACCACGCTGACGGTATTGGCCTGGGGCTGCTTCTGCACCGACAGTTTGATTCCAGGCAGCCCGTTCAGGCGTACCCGCAGGCGTTCGTCCTCCGAGCCGTCGATCACCTGCGCCACTTCACCCAGATGCAGCAGACGTGGTGCGCCATCGTCTGTTTCCATCCTTAGGGGCAGATCGATGATCTCCTGGACAGTGCGGAAACGTCCGGCGGTGCGGCCGCTGATCTCACCGCGGTCCATCAGCAGCCGGCCCGCCGGGGTATCGGTATTGCCGGTTTCCAGGGCCTCCGACAGGTCAAGTATGTCCAACTGCAGACCGGCAAGGCGCTCCTGGTCCGCCACCACCTGGATTTCCCGGATCAAGCCACCCCCGATCTCTGCCGCAGCCACTCCGGGTATGTTGACCAGCCACTTGCCCAGGCTGTAATCCACCCAGCTTCTGAGCTCAACCGGACTGCGCAGCACGGAACTGACGACGTACTCGGCGACCGGCCGTTGGGAGGGGTCTCTCTTATAGATGATCGGCGGGTCGATGGAGTCGGGTAGGAAGCGCTTGGCCCTGTCCAGCCTGGTGCTGGCATCCCTCAGGGCCACATCGATGTCCTTTCCATACTCGAATGAGAGTGAAACACCGCTGCGGCCTTCACTGGTCTGGGATTCCACGTAAATGGCGTCTTCGGTAATCGCCAGCTGTTCCTCCAGTTGACGCGTGACCTCGTCCTCCATGATGGTTGCGGGCACGCCGGGATCGAGGACGCGAACCCTTATATCCGGATAGATGATGTGGGGCAGCAGATCGATGTTAAGTCTCTGCAGGGCAAACAGCCCCAACACCATGACCGCGAGGGTGATCATCACCACACCGATGGGATGCCGGATGGACCAGGCAGCCAGCCCGCCGCTGATTGTCCCGGGAGATTTTCTCATTCGTTGTTTAGGGTTTCATTCACCGGACTGACAGTCTTGCCTTCCGTCAATCCAAGAAAACCCCGTCTTACGATATGCTGATCGGTTTCGAGTCCCTGCAGTATCTCGATACCGTCTCCGACCCGGATGCCGCTGCGCACCGGCACGCGAATGGCCTTGTGACCATCGTCCAGCAGGTAAACGAACTCCCCCTGGCGGTCTCTTCTGACTGCCTCGAACGGCACCACGATGCGTTCGACACGTGCCGTATCAAAGGTCACCCGGGCAAACTGTCCCGCGCGGGCACCTGCGGGTACCGGATCGAGGGCAACCTCGACGACGCCCTGTCGGGTTAAGGGGTCGAGTTCGGGATGGATCCGTTGTATTACCCCGGAAAATACACGGTCCCCCAGGGCATCGATACGGACGGACACCGGGTCGCCCTGTTTGAGATAGGGAAGCAGCAGTTCCGAAATATGGATTTCGGTCATCAGGGTGCTGGGGTCCGCGATAGTGAGCAGGTGGCTGTGTTTTTCCACAACGTCACCCGGCTCGGCATTGCGTTCGGTGACGATGCCGCCGAAGGGCGCTTTGATACGCGTGTATTCGAAGCGTGCCTGCAGCAGCCTTTGTTCAGCCACCGCAACATCAAGGGCCGTCTGTGTGCGGGCCCTTTCATCCTCGGAAGCGGCCCTTTTCTTGAGCAGGTCCTCGATTCGGTCCAGGTTCACCCGCGCCAGTTTGGTGGTGGCACGCGCCTTGTCCAGTTGAGCCCCGAGCAGACTGTCATCGAGGCGTACCAGCAATTCTCCGGATTCGACGGCATCGCCTTCGTAGAAGGGCAGGGCATCGATTCGCCCCTCCTCCTGAGTGTGGATGCGCACCCAGCGTCGTGTCCGCAGACTGCCCGAGCGTTCATGGGCCGTACTGACGCTCCTGCGCCGGACTTTCTCCACTTCCACCAGATGCTCACGGGCCCCCTGCGGCTTCTTCTTTCCGGCACCCGGTGATGGGGATTCGGTACATCCCTGTATCACGAGTAATGTCAGGAGAGCTGCGATCAGAGAGGCGATACGGCTGCGGTACGACATTGCGTTAACAGGCCCTATGACAGGGCGACGCCCCTGCTGGGTTCGTAGGGGTTGTAGTGTTTTATCTTGCGTCTGACGTTCCTTTGGACGATAACCCCTTCGATCTTGAATTCGCAGCCCTGCAACGGAATTTCCGGGTAAGCGGGATTGTCGGCGGTCAGCTTTTCCCGGCCATGCTCATCCCGTTCGAAGCGCCTGAACCACCGTTCGTCATCCACCACGGCGATAACGTAGGCACCCGGGCTGCAGACCTCGGATGGCTCTATGACGATGATGCAGTCCTTAGGGAATTCGGGCTCCATACTGTCGTCCAGTGCCTGCAGGGCATGGAGTTCGTTGTAACTGCAATCCTGGGTCATATCATTTCTCCACCACATCCTACATCCGATTTGCGTGCACTTATGTTTCCGTCCGGAATTCCTATAGAATCCAGCGGTCCCCATTTGGTTCCCATCGGCGACGGATACATTAGAGATAGTACACCAGCATGCCCCATCACACACAGGCCGATGCGCGACCCCACAGCGACAGGAGGGACTGGCATAACCTGCGCGGGATGCTCCCCTTTATCTGGGAATATCGGGGCAGGGCGCTGTTTGCGCTGGTTTGCCTCGTGGTGGCCAAACTGGCAAATGTGGGCATTCCCCTGATACTGAAGGGCATCGTGGATGCCATGGACCGGGCCGGTAGCGTGATGCTGGTAATGCCGGTCTCCCTGCTGATGGCCTATGGCGTCCTGCGGTTGAGCAGTTCAATGTTCAACGAACTGCGGGACGCGGTGTTCGCGCGGGTCCGCTACCATGCGATGAGACGTCTGTCGACCCGGGTACTTTCCCACCTTCACCAACTGTCGCTTCGCTTTCACCTGGAACGTCGCACCGGGGCCATCAGCCGGGACCTGGAGCGCGGAACCCGAAGCGTCAGTTCCATTCTGAACTATATGGTTTTCAGCATCCTGCCGATGTTGGCGGAATTCTCTCTCGTGGCGCTGGTGCTGTTGACGCGATACGAACCGGTGTTCGCCCTGGTTACATTTGCCTCCGTGGTTGTTTACGTTCTCTTTACGCTCGCCGTTACCGAGTGGCGCATGGAGTACCGACACATGATGAACCGGCTGGAGTCGGAATCCAGCGCCCAGGCCTTTGACAGCCTCATCAACTATGAGACGGTCAAATATTTCGGTAACGAAAGACTTGAACTCGATCGGTTCGACGGTACGCTGGCGGAGTGGGAGGGGGCCGCGGTCAAGAGTCAGACTTCCATGTCCCTGCTCAATTTTGGCCAGGGCGGTATCATAGCGATCGCTGTAACCATCATCATGTTCTATGCCACCGAGGGGGTGGTTGAAGGCAACATGACAGTGGGTGACCTGGTTCTGGTCAATGCCTTTCTTCTGCAGCTGTTCATACCGCTTAATTTTCTGGGTGTTGTCTATCGCCAGATCAAGTATTCACTGGCGGACATGGACCTGATTTTCAAGCTGTTGGAACAAAGGCCGGAAATCCAAGATCCTGTGGATGCCCCCGCGCTACAATTGAGAGGCGGTGGTTTCCACTTTGAAAAGGTGGATTTCTCGTACCAGGAGGATCGCCAGATACTTTATCAGGTCGATTTCCTTGTCGAACCCGGGGAAAAGGTGGCGGTGGTTGGCCACAGCGGGGCAGGCAAATCCACCCTCTCCCGGTTGTTGTTCAGATTTTACGATGTGACCGGTGGCCGGGTTCTGATAGATGGGCAGGATGTCAGGGAGGTCGACCAGGAAAGCCTGCGGCAGGTCATGGGTATCGTGCCGCAGGATTCAGTACTTTTCAATGACAGTATCCGTTACAACCTCTCTTATGGCCGGCCGGAAGCCACGCAACATGAAATCGAAGAGGCAGCCGGAATGGCCCACATCCGGGATTTCATCGAGTCTCTCCCCCAGGGTTATGAAACGGTGGTCGGTGAGCGGGGGCTCAAATTGTCGGGCGGGGAAAAACAGCGCATCGCCCTCGCCCGGGCCATACTTAAGAAACCACGCATACTGGTTTTCGACGAGGCAACCTCATCCCTCGACAGCCACACGGAACAGGCTATCCAGGAGACGCTACGGGAAGTCGCGGAGAATCACACCACGCTGGTTATTGCACATCGGCTTTCCACCGTCGTGGACGCCGACCGCATCCTGGTGATGTCCGAGGGTCGCATCGTGGAGCAGGGCACCCACAGGCAGCTGTTGGATAAAAACGGCGTCTACAGCGGCATGTGGCTGCTCCAGCAGCAGCAGAGGCAAACCTCTACGCTGGAGTGATTCAGTCACAGCAGACTCACGGCATCTCTGTCGCCGCTATTGAATTCCCCTATAATGCCGCATGACCAGCGTTAACGACGAAAGAACGCAAAGAGGCAGATATAGCGGGGAGGTCATTATGAGTGACCTTCTCAAACGCTCCCCTATTCTGCGTCTGCTGGTGGTGGGGAGGCTGCTGGGCCCTCTCGGAATTCTCGTAGCGACACTGATCCTCAACCTGCTGCTTGCCCTGGCTGTATATATCGATGTCGCCGCCGAACAGCAGGTAGCCGCGCTTTTCATTCTGTTCGGAGTCATCTCACTTACGGCGGCATTCGTGGGTGCGGCCCGACTGCGCAACCAGCTGCTCAAACCTCTGGTGGAATTGGAACAGGCGGTAGCAGACGTCTGCGAAGGGGAGCCATGGTCGAATCTTCCTCTCAAGACAGTGGGCGTATTGGGCCCGGTGACAAGGGATCTGGACAGCCTGAGCGGTGAACTGATCGATTTGTATGAGGATATGGACAACCGGGTGGCCCGCCAGACCCGGCGGCTGGCCCAACAGACTTCTTCGCTGAAGATACTGTACGACGTCGCAGCCAGCATCACCCGGGTGAGTGACATGGATGAGTTGCTGGTTCGGGTGTTGCGCGTGGTCAAGGAGATGCTGAACGGAAAATCAGCGACCATACAGTTGGAATCCACCAGTGGACAGATGCGGCTGGTGGGCAGCATCGATCCCCATGGACGGCTGCTCAGGGAAAATGAGCAGTTACCGGTAATACTCTGTCGATGCGGGAAGGCCCTGTCGAGCGGAGATATCCTCTGTGAACATGACGCCAAGGTATGCTCGCGCCGGATCGGGCGCCGCATGTACAGCGGCGAGGAGATCGAGACCGTGTCGGTCCCTTTTTCATTCCACGGTGCCACACTCGGGATATTCCGTATTTATGTGCCCCGAACCGGGCAGGGTGTAAGACAGGATATCAAAGATCTTCTGCACACCATCGGCAACCATCTGGCGATGGCCATGGCAAAACAGCGTTCTGATGAGGAGGCCCGGCGTCTTTCAATCATCGAGGAGCGAACCACCTTTGCAAACGAGCTGCACGATTCCCTGGCTCAAACACTGGCGAGCCTGAGATATCAGGTGCGCATGCTCGAAGAGACCCTGGAGAAGGAACCGGTCAACCCGCGGGCACGGAGTGAGCTGAACCGCATCAGGAACGGTCTGGACGAAGCCCATATCGAACTGCGGGAGCTCCTGAACAGTTTCAGGGCACCCCTCGATCAAAGGGGGCTGGTGCCGGCTCTGGTGAAACTCACCCAACGCTTTCAGCAGGAGACGGGCATACATATTTTTTTTCAACGGGAATGCCGTCAGGTTACGTTCGACTCCGGCGAGGAGATGCAGCTGCTGCGCATTGTTCAGGAATGTCTCGCGAATATCCGAAAACATGCTCAGGCGAATAACGTCAGAGTTCTGCTCAATTGCTCCCCTGATGGGGAATGTATGCTGCTGGTTGAGGATGACGGTATCGGGTTCGAGTTCGAGACGGTGATGCCGGCGGGAAAACCCGGTGAGCATATCGGGTTGTCCATTATGGAGGAGCGGGCCCGCAGACTTGGTGCCTCTATTCGGGTCGAAAGTGAGCCGGGCGAGGGTACCAGAGTCGAATTGATGTACAGACCGGGGGCAGGAAATATGTCACCGGAGGAGGACTCGGCCAACCGTTCTGCCAATCAGGTGGCGGTAGATTGACATCGAGTCCTATCGGCGTATAAACGGGTGTAGAGTCACAGTTCGGATCAACTTGAAAATCCAGTATAAGGAGCATGGGCATGACGGGTGTGTTAGACGTAGTAAAACCGGGTGTAGTCACGGGTGATGACGTACAGAAGCTTTTGCAGTTTGCCAAGGACAACAGCTTCGCAATGCCAGCCGTAAATGTAGTGAGTACCAATTCGGTTAATGCGGTGCTGGAAGCTGCCGCATCGGTCAATTCCCCGGTTATGATCCAGTTCTCCAGCGGTGGTGCGGGCTTTTATGCAGGCAAGGGGTGCCCATCGGAAAAGGCACTGGTCATGGGCGCGGTTTCGGGTGCCCATCATGTCAGAACCATGGCTGAGCTGTACGGTGTTCCGGTGATACTGCACACTGATCATGCCGCCCGCAAGTTGCTGCCCTGGGTGGACGGCATGCTGGATGCCGGTGAGAGGCTTTATGAGCAGACCGGAAAGCCCCTGTTCAGCTCCCATATGCTGGATCTTTCCGCTGAACCCCTGGAGCAGAATATAGCGACCTGCGAAGAATACCTTAAACGGATGAGCAGCATCGGTATGACCTTAGAGATCGAACTGGGCGTGACCGGTGGCGAGGAGGACGGGGTCGACAATACCGGGATCGATAATTCTGCACTCTATACTCAGCCGGAAGAGGTCGCGCTCGCCTATGAGCGGCTCAACGGTATCAGCGAGAAGTTCACGGTGGCCGCATCATTCGGCAATGTCCACGGTGTTTACAAGCCGGGGAACGTGATGTTGACTCCCAAGATCCTGGCTAATTCCCAGCAATTTATCCAGGAGAAGTATCAAACCGGTGAGCGGCCGGTGTTCTTCGTATTCCACGGTGGCTCCGGTTCCAGCCGCGAGGATATCCGTGAAGCGATTTCCTACGGTGTGATAAAGATGAATATCGACACCGATACCCAATGGGCCGCTTGGGATGGCGTGCGTGTCTACGAGGAAAAGAACCATGATTATCTTCAGGGACAGATTGGAAACCCTGACGGCGAAGACAAGCCCAACAAGAAATTTTATGACCCGAGAGCATGGCTGCGTGCCGGGGAGCAGTCCATGGTTGAGCGCCTCAAGGTGGCGTTCGAGGATTTGAACTGCATGGACCGTAACTGAACGAAGACTGCAGGCAGGATATGGTGAACAAAGTGAACCGCATCGGTCATAACGCCAGGATCAAGAATAAAAATCCCCGGCCGATGCACTTACAGGGCTGATGTATTATCGTGTCGGGGTGCGCAGGCATCTGAACGACCGGTAGCGGGGTTCATTTAGGGCCTCAGACAGTCCGAGTTGTTGAGGAATCTGGATTCATGGGGTGGGCATTCCAGCACCGTTCGTTCCTTTTCGTATTGCCATTGACAATACTGGGGCTTTATACCCTCGCGATGCTGCCCTGGATTGCGGTGATATACGATCAGCACCGGATTGAGGTGATGGCGCAGGGTCGGGCTGAACTGGTCGCGGAGGGGTACAGACTCGAACAGCTGTTGCAGCATCAGCCTGATGTAAAAAACACCAATCTGGAGCAACAGCTCAAACTGCATCCCGCAGACCCCAGACCGATCTCTTCTGCGATCATAGACGGGGACGGCCTGATTCTGGCTTCCAATCGTCCGGCATGGTCCGGCAGGATGATCACCGCGCTTGAGGGGATTGAAGGCGGGCAAGTTCTGGAGCGGATAGCCGCTCGGAGAATGAGCACCTGGACGAGTCAGGAGCAGCATCGTCTTCATGGCATTTTTCCCCACGGGCAAACAACAAGTTCCCGGGACAATCAACAGTCGCTCTCCGGTTCCATCTATCTCGAGCTTGATCTTTCTGCGCAACATGACAACATCATTCGGGATCTGATCCGGGATGTGGGGTTGCTTTGGCTGCTCCTGTTGCTGGCCACGTTCACCGGTGGATTTCTTGTGCACAAGAAAACCAGGGGTCAACTCTCGGCCAGCCAGCGGCAATATGAAGCGCTGACCGAGTTGGCACCGGTAGGCATATTTCGTACCGATGATGAGGGTAACTGTGTTTTCGTCAATGCCCGCTGCAGCGAAATGGCGGGTCTGGCTGAGGAGCAGCTAAAGGGAGATGGCTGGCTGGGTGCCTTCTATCCCGATGACCGGGAAAGGGTAGAGGAAGAGTGGAACAAGGCGCGGGAAAATGATGGGGTGTTCGAATGCGAGACCCGGCTGAATGGTTCCGAAGACCCGGCGGTTTGGGTAATTGTGCGGGCTGTTCCGGAGAAGGATGCCAAAGGCCACACCACCGGATACGTCGGCACGGTCACCGATATAGGAAGCAGTGAAGAAGTGGAGGCGGCACTGCAGAAGACCGAGCATCAGCTCAAGGAGGCGCAGGATCATGCGCGCCTGGGCTACTGGGACCTCGATGCACAAACCGGCGAGGCCCATTGGTCGGAACAGCTTTACAGGATCACCGGGCTGGATATGTCCGTCAGCGTGGGTACCGAGATTCTCTCGGGTATTATCGATTCCCGGGACCGTGAGCCGGTTTTGGCGTCCATAAAAAGGGCAATACAAGAAGGTGCTCATCATCACATGAAGTACCGGATTCTCAGGGCGGATACCGGGGAGCGGCGCTGGGTTGAATGCAGTGCGAAGCCCGTTTTCGATGAAAAGGGTCGTGTGATCCGGCTGCAGGGTATTGCACAGGACGTGACCGAGCACAAGCAGGCGGAGCTGAAACTCGAGCAGGCCCTGCTCCGCGCCGATCAGTATCTGGATGTGGTCGGCGTGATGCTGCTGGGTCTGGACAGGAACGGATCCATAACCCTGCTGAATCGCAGAGGCAGCGAAATTCTCGGTTGCCCCCAGGAGCAGGCCCTGGGGCTCGACTGGATTCAGGAGTTCATACCGGAGGCTGACCGTGAAGAGACGCGGCGCATGCTGCTTGCTTTCGAATCTGCCGAGCCGGCGTTGATCAAGCATGCCGAGAACACCATCATTACGAGGCAGGGTGAACGGCGGCGAATCGCCTGGCACAACGTGTTGCTAAAAGAGCCCGGCGGAAAAATCAGCGGCATACTCTCTTCGGGTGAGGATGTGACAAGTCAGCGGCAGACCGAAGAATCCTTAAGGCTCGCCGCAGGGGTTTTCGACAATACACACGATGGTGTGATCATCACCGACGTAGATGGCAGCATCCTCAATGTCAACGAGGCATTCAGCAGAATGACCGGTTACCGGCGGGATCAGGTGCTGGGAAAGAATCCAAGTATCTTCAAGTCCGGCAAACATGACGGGGAGTTTTACCGGGGGATGTGGCAATCGATCGAGGAAAACGGTTTCTGGGAAGGGGAGATCACCAATCGCCGGATGGACGGTGAGCCCATTTACGAAAACCTCGCCATTAGTGCAGTGCGCGACAATTTGGGCAATTTAACCCAGTATGTCGGCGTATTCTCCGATATCAGTCACTTTAAAGCACATCAGGAACGCCTGGCATGGCAGGCGCAGCACGATATCCTGACAGGACTGCCAAACAGACTGCTCCTGTCCGAGAGAATGGAATCAGCGTTCAAACTTGCCAAACGCCAGAAACAGATGGTAGCCAACTGTATTCTGGATCTGGACAAGTTCAAGCCCATAAATGATGAGTACGGACACGAAACCGGCGATCAACTGCTGATCGAGATCGCCAAACGCCTGACCCTGGCAGTCAGATCTGTCGATACCGTGGCCCGGCTGGGTGGCGATGAGTTCGTGCTCGTACTGGCCGGTTGCAACAGTGTTACCGAGGTTGAGGAGGTCCTGACCCGTGTTCAGTCTCAACTGAGGCTGCCTGTGCAGATTGGCGAGCACAGTCTGCACGTCTCTTCCAGTATCGGCATTGCCCTTTACCCGGTAAACGGAGAAGAGGCAGATAAATTGCTGCGTCGGGCGGACAAAGCGATGTACGTGGTGAAACAATCGGGAAAAGATACCTTCCGGTTTTTTGACCAGCTCGAGGAACAACAGGCCAAAGCCCATCGCCAGTTCATGAATGAGATGCGCGCTGCGTTGAAAGGCGGCGAACTCAGACTGGTGTATCACCCCACGATAGATGTTCACCGGGGCGAGGTTTCGGGTGTAAAGGCCCTTGTGCGCTGGGAGCATCCCCGGGATGGGCTGCTGCTTCCGGAACGGTTTCTGCCTCAAATCGAATCCACCCGACTCGCCGTCGAACTCGATCAATGGGTGATCGGCGAAGCGGTGCGTCAGATGCAGGCCTGGGGCTCCGGAGCGTTGGATCTTTCTGTCAGCCTGAATGTCGGTGCCCACACCCTGCTCGATCCCAATTCTCTGATTTGGCTGCGAGACGTCCTGGCCGGTGCCCCGGATTTAGACCCCTCGCGAATTGAACTGGAGATACTGGAGAGCACCGCCCTGTCCGATCTGCAGCTGGTCACTGAAACCATCAACGCCTATCGGGAACTCGGTGTGAGCTTTGCCCTCGGAGACTTTGGCACAGGCTACTCTTCCCTGACCTTTCTCAAGAAACTACCGGTACAGGTCATCAAGATGGATCATACTTTCGTCCGGGGCATGCTGCAGGATCCGGACGATCTCGCCATTGTCGAGGGTATGATGGGACTGGCCCAGGCATTCAACCGCACGGTTGTTGCCGAGGGTGTTGAGACCGCCGAACACGGCAGGCTGCTGCTGAGTATGGGCTGCCAGAAGCTTCAGGGTTACGGGATAGCCAAGCCAATGCCTCCCGATGAACTGGGAGACTGGATTCGGGGTTTCGAGATCAACGATTCCTGGCAGCAGGCCGAGTCGGAATTTATCACCTGGGATCTTTCGCTGCTTTCGGCAGATCTGTTCCACCGTCAGTGGGTCCGGCGGATTTTGGAACGGTCAGGTGACGCACATGATCTGGGTGAAGATCTCCTGCTGGATGGGAACGAATGCCGATTCGGGCATTGGCTGAATGGTCCGGGATCCGCAGCATGGGGCCACCTGGAGGCGTTCAGGGATATCGTGTCCATTCACAGCAAGCTTCATGAGGTCGCTCAAAGACTGCTGATTGACGCGGTTGGTGACGATGCCTCCGCCTTGGCGGAGGAGAAGGAACAGCTGCTGGTTCTGCAGGAGAAGTTGTCCGATAAATTCAAACAGCTGCAGAGGGCTCTGGTTCCTGACTAGTGCACTGGCGGCCGAGGCGATCTCAGAATTTTACCGTGTTAAGTCCGACAGCCTCCTAGGGTTGAAACTTGTAGAACTGCTGGTTGAGATAGCCTGCTACGTCATCCACGTCCTCATCGAACCATTTGAGCCCCAGGGACAGTTCGCAGCGCTGGACCTGGGAGGTGAGGCCACTGCGTGTCTTCACCATTCTGTCTTTCCGTGTGTAGGCTTCACCCCCATGGCAGGAGTAGCAGTTCTCATCCGCCAGTTCTTTTCCCGCAGCCGGATCGAAGGCGCTTGCCGGTGAGGCCAGAATCAGCAGGGAAACGAACAAGGGGAGTGACGATTTATGTTTCATAGGTACTCTTTCCTCGGTGGCGATATATCCAGGTCACAATCGGATTGCCCGGGTTATTTAATTGACCACATCCCGCATCATAGGTTCAGCCTCGATGCCTGGTCTCAACATGATACAGCAAGCCGGTTAAAATACCGGTTAAGATACAGGCAGAATAGCTGATGAAAAAAGGGGAATTTGAATGACACAGGACTCGCAGAATCTCATCTGGATCGACCTGGAAATGACCGGTCTCGACCCGGGCAGTGACAGAATCATCGAGGTTGCCACCGTCGTTACGGATTCGGCCCTGAATATTGTTGCGGAAGGCCCCGTGATTGCCATCCATCAGCCGGCGGAGGTATTGGCCGGCATGGATGAATGGAACCAGACTCACCACGGACAGTCGGGTCTGATCGACCGGGTAAAGGACAGCGATGTCGATGAAGCAAGGGCGGAGCGGTCGACACTGGCATTTCTAGAGACCTACGTGCCGAGGGGCGTTTCACCCATCTGTGGCAACAGCATCTGCCAGGACCGGCGTTTCCTCGCACGTTATATGCCCGAGCTGGAAGGTTTTTTCCACTACCGTAATCTCGACGTCAGCAGCCTCAAGGAGCTGGCCAGGCGGTGGGCGCCGGAAGTGGCAGATGGCGTGATAAAACAGGGCAGGCACCTGGCACTGGAAGACATATACGACTCCATCAACGAACTGCGTCATTACCGGACGCATTTTCTGCGACTGCCTGAGACCGGGTAGCCTGTATATTTCACCAGTCGAACCGCGAAATTGTGGATTGGTTATTTGGCTCATCCCCTGATCAAGTGGGTAGATTACCGTCGTAGGGCCGAATTCATTCGGCCAGCAGCGGGTTGATTCAAATCGAGCATTGGTCGAATGAATTCGACCCTACAGTTCCGCTGACAGGTGAAATATTGGGGCTGACTTCACCCCCCTTTATCTCGCAGTAACCCTAGTAAATGTAGCCCGGATGAAGCGTCAGCGTAATCCGGGAATTGCATGGCCAGGAGGGTTTTTTCCTGGATTTCACTTCGTTTCATCCAGGCTACACGTCTGTCGCGTCGTCAGCAGAGAGCAGGCGTCATCGGCGACGGTTACCCCTGCTCTGGATACGCATTCTATTGAGTTGATTCTGTTGTTGCTGCCGTGATCGCTGAAGCTGTGCGCGGGATTTGCGGGTGCCTGTGGCGGTATCGTTTCGGGTGCGGTTGCGCTGTCGAAGGATGGCCTGTTCCCGGGAATGCTTGTTCTGGAGTTGTTTCTGGTCTAATTGCTGGGTCTGGTTGAGGTTGAATGCATCTTTGCCCGTATGCTCCAGCGTCGATTTCTGATGGATTTGCGTCGGCTGAATGGGGTTTTGCTGCTGGGGTTCACGGCTTAAAATGGGTGAAGAAGGGCTCTCGGTGTTCAATTGCCGCTGCTGCTGTTTCAGCTTGTACTGGTTCTCCGTATTGAGTTTGCGCAGTTGCAGCCAGTTGTAAGGCTCCTCCGCTGCCAAGCCTGGTTGACCGGCCATCATCAGGGTAAAAAATACGGGAAGCCAGTATCCGGGGCTGCAAAATGTGGGACGCGTCTTTCGCCTGGTTGAGACATTCATGCCAAGGGGGCTCCAGAGCAGGAGCGCGGTGACACGGCGGCACCGGCGTTTCCGGATTGCTGTCTTTCCAGGGCCCAGGCGACATGCTCCCTGACGATGCCTGACGGGTGGTTCAAACGCTGCTTCAACGCCTCGATAATCTGGCCGTCAAACGGGGCATTCCCCAGTGCTACGGCGATATTGCGCAGCCAGCGATCATGGCCTATGCGCCGGATCGGCGATCCCTCAAGCCTTGACAGGAATTCGTTTTCAGTCCAACAGAACAGGTCTGTCAGCGCAGGTGCATCCAGCCCGTTGCGCGGCAGGAAGTCCTTCTCCCGGCCCCCGCCGGCAAACCGGTTCCAGGGACAGGCCATGAGGCAGTCGTCGCAGCCGTAAATCCTGTTGCCCATCAGGGGGCGCAGGTCCATCGGAATCTCCCCTTGAAGCTCAATGGTGAGGTAGGAGATGCAAAGTCTGGCGTCAACGACATAAGGGGCCACGATGGCCCTGGTGGGACAGATTTCGATACAGTCGGTGCAACTTCCGCAATGATCGGTTTCCGGCTCATCCACCGGCAACGGCAGGTCGGTGTAGAGTTCTCCGAGAAAAAACCAGCAACCTGCCCGGCGACTGACCAGGTTGGAATGTTTGCCGACCCAGCCCAGGCCTGCTATCTGGGCGATGGGTTTTTCCAGAACCGGTGCGGAATCCACAAAGGCCCGGTAGCCGAACTGCCCCACCTCCCGCTCTATGCGTGAGGCCAGCTTCTGTAGGCGGTTGCGCATCAGTTTGTGGTAATCCCGGCCCAGGGCATAGCGGGATACATAGGCAAGCTCCGAATTATCCAGCACCTGCTGTGCCGACTCACCGGCAGCCGGATAGTCCATCCTTGCCGACAGAATGCGACGTGTCCCCGGCACCAGCTCTTCCGGCCGGCTGCGTTTTCGGCCATGCCGGGACATGAATCCCATCTCTCCGTGAAAATCCCCCGCGAGCCACACTTCCAGCCGTTTTTCAGCCAGGTTCAGGTTGGTGCCGGAAATGCCCAATTGCTGAAAGCCCAGTTCTTTGCCCCAGCGCTTGATATCACGACTCAACTTCGAGTAGTCGGTGTGGGGTATCTTTTGGTTCATAGGGATAAGTGCCGACAGCGTTGCCGGATGGCGGGCTCTTTACAGACAACGTCTGACTGGTTATTACAACGGATATACTCCAAACCGGAGACGCTGTCTGAATATCGCGACAGGAAGGTCATTTTGACCCTACAATAACTGTGATATTGACATCTGAGAGCTGTAAACATGATTCAGACTATGCCTGCTGCGGACCAACTGCCCCATGCCCTTTACCGAGCCGAACAGGTGCGCAATCTCGACCGTGCGGCAATCGAAGGTCAGGGTATACCCGGTCTGACCCTGATGGAAAGGGCGGGTTCCGCCGCATTCGAACTGATGGGCAGACTTTGGCCTTCCGCAAACGATATCACGCTGTTATGCGGGATAGGTAACAATGGAGGTGACGGCTATGTGGTGGCGCGTCTGGCATTGGAGGGAGGGCTCAAGGCGAGGGTGCTCGTGGTCGGCGACCCTGCGCGTCTGAAGGGGGATGCGCTGGCCAGTGCGGATGCTTACCAGGCGGCCGGGGGGGAACTATACCGGTTCGAGGGATTGCCGCGTCGAACTGATCTCATCATCGACGGGGTCTTCGGGACCGGACTTGAGCGCGAGGTGGCAGGCAGGTGGCGGGAGGCGCTGAAGGCGGTCAATGGTCATACGGCGCCGGTGCTGGCTCTGGATATTCCCTCCGGACTGCACTCGGACACCGGCCGCATTATGGGAGAGGCGGTAAAGGCTGAGGCAACGATCAGCTTTATCGGGCTCAAACAGGGCATGTTTACGGGAGACGGGCCGACCTGTTGCGGACATGTTCATTTCGATGCCCTGGCCGTGCCCGCTGTCGTCTACTCAGGAGAGATACCCTCGGCCAGGCGGCTCGACTGGGCGCAACAGTCAACGACTTTGTCTCCGCGGCCGCGTGCGGCTCACAAAGGAGACTTCGGTCATCTGCTGGTAGTCGGCGGCTCCAGGGGCTTTTCGGGTGCTGTCCGCCTGGCCGGAGAGGCTGGGGCGCGAAGCGGCGCCGGGCTGGTCAGCATTGCCACCCACGCCGACCATGGGTTGCTGCTGGATGTGGCCTGCCCTGAACTGATGTGCCGGGGCGTGGCTTCGGCAAATGATCTCGGGCCTCTGCTGGAGCGGGCGGATGTGATTGCCGTGGGTCCCGGGCTGGCTCAAACCGACTGGTCCAAGACCCTGCTCGACGAAGTTATGGAGGCGGGGAAACCCCTTGTAGTGGATGCGGATGCCCTAAATCTGCTCGCGGGTTCGTCCGGATATCGGGAAGACTGGGTGCTGACCCCGCATCCCGGCGAGGCGGCGCGAATGCTGGGGTGCGGTACCCAGGACATCATGTCGGACCGCTTCAATGCGGTCGCCAGGCTGCGGGAAAAATACGGCGGTGTCATTGTGCTGAAAGGGGCGGGCACCCTGGTGCAGGAGGGCACTTCCAAGCCGCCGGGCGTGTGCAGCGACGGCAACCCCGGGATGGCCAGTGGCGGCATGGGTGACACCCTGACAGGGATCATAGGCGGTCTGATGGTTCAGGGCTTTTCACCTGTTTCAGCCGCGGAAATGGGTGTCTGTCTGCATGCCGCCGCCGCGGATGCGGCAGCCCGAAACGGTGAGAGAGGGCTCATGGCAGGGGATCTGCTGCCCGAGATCCACAGACTCATCAATCCGGTGCGCTAGTTGTTTACCATTGAGATACCGGATGCCCGGCAGCAGGAAGTGCTGGGGGGGATGATATCGGCGGATGCGCCGTCGTCGTTCATTGTCTATCTGGAGGGGGATCTGGGGGCCGGCAAGACGACCCTCGTCCGGGGGTTTCTCCGGGGACTGGGATATCGCGGCAACGTCAAGAGCCCGACCTTTACGCTTCTCGAACCCTATGATCTGGGTGACAGAGCCGTCTATCATCTGGATCTCTATAGACTCGCAGATCCCGGGGAGATTGAATATCTGGGCTTGCGGGACCTGCTGGCGACAGATGCCACACTGTTGATTGAATGGCCGGAGCAGGGCAGGGGTATGCTGCCGAATGCGGATATCATTGTGGATATCGGTTACAGGGACGAAGGCCGGACCCTGGAATTTCGGTCTTGCAGCGCCGAAGGAGAACGGCTCCTGGGCTCATTAAGTGCCAGGTTGCGGGACAAAGTTAACAAATAATCACAATAAGCGGAGCTATCTTGAGGAATTTTCTGGTATTTATGGAATGTCCATGCTATTTTTACTGCCAGAATTGTTGAAAAATCAGCTACGACGGTCCGTCAAAAATGAGAAAGATCGCCGCAATTCTGTTGATGCTGTGCAGCCTTCCGCTCGTGGCACAGCCGATAAACATCAAGAATCTCAGGGTCTGGGCTCCCCCAGACCATGTACGCCTGGTTTTTGACACCAGCGACCCGGTCAGCCACACGCTTTTCAGCCTCAAGAGTCCCCACAGGCTGGTAATCGACATTGAAAAGGCCAAATGGAAGGGTGTCCTCCCCTCGATTCCCGAAAATAATCCGTTGATCAAGAGTGTACGCAGCGCGTACCGCAAGGACGGGAATCTTCGGGTTGTTCTGGATCTGAAACTCCCGGTGAAGCCGAAAAGTTTCGTGCTCACGCCAAACCGGCAATATGGCCATCGTCTGGTCGTTGACCTATACGACGAGCAGCAATCCGCAAAATTGAAAAAGCCCAAGACCGTGAAGGCTGTCACCAGGGGGAGGCTGCGGGATGTCGTGGTCGCCATCGATGCGGGTCATGGGGGGGAGGATCCGGGTGCCAAGGGGAAGCGCGGGACCTACGAAAAGACTGTGGTTCTCGCCATAGCCCGTCGGCTGGCTGATCTTGTTGCCAGGGAAAAGGGCATGAGAACGGTAATGATCAGGAAGGGCGATTATTACCTGGGGCTCAGGAAACGCATGGAACTGGCCCGTGATCAGCGGGCTGATCTGTTCGTATCCATTCATGCAGATGCCTTTCGCGACCCCAGGGTGCGGGGGTCTTCCGTCTATATCCTGTCCCAGCGCGGGGCCTCCAGTGAAGCGGCACGCTGGCTGGCCGAGCGGGAAAACAGCGCCGATCTGGTTGGCGGGGTGACACTTGAGGACAAGGACGACATGCTTGCCTCGGTGCTTCTGGATCTTTCCCAGGCCGGTACACTGCAGGCGAGCCACGAGATAGCCGGGGAGGTGTTGGGTCGGCTCAAAAAGGTGGGCAAGACACATAAGCGTTCGGTGCAGCAGGCCGGTTTCATGGTGTTGAAATCTCCCGATGTCCCTTCAATTCTGGTGGAGACCGCGTTCATTTCCAATCCTTCGGAGGAACGCAACCTCCGGAACTGGAAGCACCAGCAGAAACTGGCCAAGGCGATCATGGGCGGCATTCGTGAATATTTCAGGGACAACTCGCCCCCTGGCACGCTGCTCGCAGACAAGGCACCTCGCCGCCACGTCACGAAACGGGGTGACACGTTGGGGCATATCGCCAGGCACTACCAGGTGAGTCTGGCCAGTCTTCGCAATGTGAACCAACTCCCCAGCGACCGCATTCGTATCGGTCAGGTATTGCAGATTCCCGGAACCTGAACGGGAATTATCCGGAATAAACGGGTAATATTGGGCGGCGAAAGTTCGTCACCAACACGTTTTTCTGCAGATCCCCGAAATATGCGTATCCACGCACTGCCCCCGCAACTCATCAATCAAATCGCCGCCGGCGAGGTGGTTGAGCGCCCTGCATCGGTAATCAAAGAGCTGGTGGAAAACAGCCTGGATGCCGGTGCCTCCCGGATCGACGTGGAGATCGAGCAGGGCGGCATCAAGCTGATGCGTGTAAAGGATGACGGTCTGGGTATTCACAGGGAGGACCTGGCGCTGGCGCTGGCGCGCCACGCCACGAGCAAGATTACGGATCTCAAGGATCTGGAGCGGGTGACGAGTATGGGGTTTCGCGGCGAGGCGCTGCCGAGCATCGCTTCCGTATCCCGGCTTGGTATCAGTTCCCGGGCGGCGGATGCGGAATCCGGCTGGTGTGTCTCGTCGGATGGAACCGCGGATGTTGAGCAGCCATCCCCTGCGGCGCACCCGGGGGGGACCAGCATCGAAGTGCGCGATCTTTTCTACAACACGCCCGCCAGACGGAAGTTCCTGAAGACCGAGAAAACAGAATTCGGGCATATCGAGAACCTGGTCAGGCAACTCGCGCTGGGGCATTTCAACGTCGCCTTCTCCCTCCGGCATAACCGCCGGGAGACCCTGATGCTGCCGGTCGCCGAACAGCGGGTGGATCAGGAACGTCGATTGGCCGAAGTTTTGGGTCCGGCGTTTCTGGAACAGGCCATCTTTCTGGAGCAGGTCCATGCAGGGCTGCGACTGACAGGATGGGTGGCCCACCCCACGTTTTCCCGAAGCCAGGGTGACATGCAGTATTTCTATGTCAACGGCCGAGCGATCCGGGACAAACTGGTAACCCATGCGGTTCGCCAGGCCTATCGGGACGTGCTGTATCATGGCCGCCACCCCGCGTACGTGCTGTATCTTTCCATTGACCCGGTAATGGTGGATGTCAATGTCCATCCCACGAAACACGAGGTGAGATTCAGGGACGGCAGGACGGTGCACGATTTTCTCTTCCGTACCCTTCACCACGCGTTGTCCGATACCTCGCCGGGACAGGCGGTGGACCCGGACACCGGCGAGATTCTTCCCGTGGCCGCGCCGGCAGATGATCAGTCCCCGAGAGAGACCTTCGGTACCGATGCGCAGCAGCCATTTCGTTTCAAGATCCGCGAGCGCAGTTCAGGCTATCAACCCAGTTTCAACATCCAGCATCCCGGAGAGCCCGGGCCTGCAGGTCTGGATGGCCCGGAAAGTTTGGTACCACCGCTTGGATATGCGCTTGCCCAGCTGAAAGGCGTCTACATCCTGGCAGAGAACGAGGAAGGGCTGGTACTGGTGGACATGCACGCCGCTCACGAAAGAATAACCTATGAGCGCTTCAAGAAAGACCGAAGCAGCAGCGGGATCCGCAGTCAGCCGCTGCTGGTTCCGGTGAGCGTCGCGGTGAGCAGGCGTGAAGCGGATCTGGCCGAATCCCAGCAAGAGATGTTTCATGGGCTGGGCATGGAGGTAGACCGGCTGGGCGCGGAGACCCTGGTGATACGGGCTATCCCCATTCTGCTGCAGGGAACGGACCCGGAGAAGTTATTGCGCGACCTGCTTTCCGATCTTGTGGTTTTCGGCAACAGCAAGCGGGTGGAAACGGAAATCGACCAGGTACTGGCAACCATGGCCTGCCATGGCTCGGTGCGGGCAAATCGGCGCCTGACCCTGGAGGAGATGAATGCCCTGCTGCGGGACATGGAAGCGACTGAGCGCAGCGACCAGTGCAACCACGGCCGGCCTACCTGGACACGGCTGGAAATGAAAGATCTGGACCGGCTGTTTCTGCGTGGTCGTTGAGCCTGCGACAACACTGCCCACTGCGATCTTCCTGATGGGTCCAACGGCCTCCGGAAAGACATCACTCGCCGTGGAGCTGGTTCGGCGGTTGCCCTGTGATATCGTCAGCGTGGACTCTGCTTTGGTTTACCGGGGCCTGGACATCGGCACCGCAAAGCCGGATCCGGAACTGCTCGCGCAGGCACCGCACAGACTTATCGATATCTGCGATCCCACAGAGGTCTACTCCGCGGCACGCTTTCGGAGCGATGCCCTGGCGGAGATGACGGCGATCACCAGCGCCGGACGAATTCCACTGCTTGTAGGCGGGACGATGCTCTACTTCAGGGCGCTGCAGTATGGCCTTTCCGAACTCCCCGAGGCGGATCCGGCCGTCCGCAGCAGATTGGCCCTGGATGCGCAGATCCATGGTTGGGAGGAAATGCACGCAAGGCTGAAATCAGTGGACCCGCGAGCTGCCGCCCGCATTCACCCCAATGATCCCCAGCGCATTCAAAGGGCGCTTGAAGTCTTCGAAATAACCGGCCGGCCCCTGAGCCGGCTGCAGAACCGTGACGGTCGCCAGGTGCTGAACTACCGGATTCTTAAGCTGGTTCTCGCGCCTACAGATCGGACGGTCCTGCACCGACGTATAGAGGCCCGCTTTCTGCAGATGCTGGATATGGGTCTGGAGGCAGAGGTGAGAGGCTTGCTGGAGACCTACGAATTGACGCCGGATACGCCTTCAATGCGTCTGGTTGGGTATCGTCAGATGCTTGAGTATCTGCTTGGCGGCAGCGACCGCAAGACCATGATCAATAGGGGGATAGTGGCCACCCGGCAGCTCGCAAAGCGGCAGTTGACCTGGATCCGGTCCGAGAATGGTGCCCGCCGGCTGGACGAGGAGCAGGGTGATTTCGCGGATCAGGTCTTGAAAATTCTCGACTCCAACACCATAACAGTCGAGAGTTGAATATTTTTTGTGATTGGTTGAGCAGAAAGTGTCCTCCCTGTGTGTGCTAAACTAGCCATTGGCGGGACGGGAGCCGGGAACGGTTTGGGCGAAGTGATTGTCCCACCAGGTGCCACCAATACAATAAGGAGAACCCAATGTCTAAAGGGCAGAGCCTGCAGGACCCCTTCCTCAACGCGTTGCGCAAAGAGCGTGTACCCGTGTCGATATTCCTTGTGAACGGAATCAAGTTGCAAGGGCAGATAGAGTCTTTTGACCAGTTTGTGGTGCTTCTGAAGAACACCGTGAGCCAAATGGTCTACAAACACGCAATATCCACGGTTGTACCCGCACGCAATATCCGCTTTTCCACCGAACAAAAGGAAAGTGGCCCGGAACCAGGGGAACCAGGGGAACCAGGCAACTTTTGAAACCCACTGCTGAACGCATCCGTACCGAGAATGGCTGATGTTTGACCGCCCCAGTACAGGGGAGAAAGCCGTTCTGGTTCATGTGGACGTCGGAGTAGGGCCGGACCCGGAAGAACTTTCGGAGTTCAAGGAACTCGCGATGTCCGCAGGCGCCCGCTCCGTGGCCCTGATTTCAGGGAGCAGAAAAACCCCAGATCCCCGGCTTTACATCGGTCGGGGTAAGGCAGATGAGGTGAAATCGGTCGTGGCCGAAGAGCAGGCCGAACTGGTCATTTTCAATCACGCCCTCTCTCCCAGTCAGGAACGTAATCTTGAAAAGGAGTTTCAGTGCCGGGTCGTGGATCGCACCGGTCTGATTCTGGATATCTTTGCTCAGCGGGCGAGATCCTTCGAGGGCAAGCTTCAGGTCGAGCTGGCGCAGCTCAGACATATTTCCACACGACTTGTGAGGGGTTGGACGCACCTTGAGCGGCAGAAAGGCGGTATCGGTCTGCGAGGTCCCGGTGAAACCCAGCTCGAAACCGACAGGCGGTTGCTCAATGGACGCATTGCCCGAATTCGCAGGCGTCTGCTCAAGGTCGAGAGCCAGCGCGATCAGGGTCGAAGAGCCAGGGTCCGGGCCGAATTGCCTACGGTGTCCCTCGTCGGCTACACGAATGCGGGAAAATCCACACTCTTCAATCTGCTCACGGAGGCCGGGATTTATGCCGCCGATCAGCTGTTCGCAACCCTTGATCCGACCCTGAGACGGGTGGATCTGCCCGGCAATGAATCCCTCGTCCTGGCCGACACGGTAGGGTTCATCTCCCAGTTGCCCCACGAACTGGTGGCTGCGTTCAGATCGACACTGCAGGAAACCACGGAGGCCGCCCTTTTGCTGCACGTGGTGGATGCGGCAAGTCTTCAGCGGGCGGTGTGTACCACCGAAGTCAACGATGTATTGCGCCAGATCGGTGCCGATGAGAAGCCGCAAATCGAGATCTTCAACAAGATTGACCTCGTGGAGCAGGAGCAGCCCAGAATCGAAAGGGGTGAGGATGGCATGCCCCGCCGCATCTGGCTTTCGGCGAAGACGGGGGAGGGCGCAGAACTGCTGTCCCAGGCGCTGGGTGAATTTTTCCGGCAGGAGCAGGTCTTAAAGTTGATGAAACTCAAGCCCCAGGACGGTCGTCTCAGAGCGAGGTTGTTCCAGCTTGGCAAGGTGCAGTCCGAGCAGGTAACCGCACAGGGCGGCTGGGAAATGCAGGTGGAATTGCCCCGGAAATCCTTTGAACGACTGATGCAGACCGAGTCGGATTTGGAGAAACGTATCGTAGCGTGATGCTTTATAAGGCTTGCTCATAAGGTCTGACACCCATAAAATCGCTCTTTCCGCCAATTTGGCGGGAGGAAACTCAACCGTAGAACACTGGAGTATCCAATGGCCTGGAATGAACCGGGGGGTGGAAATAAGGACCCCTGGAGTGGAAAAGGCGACAAACAGGGTCCACCGGACCTCGATGAAGTCGTAAAGAAAATGCAGGATAAGCTGGGCGGCCTCTTTGGAGGCAAGCGCGGCCCCTCTGGTGGTGGAGGCAACTCAGGAAGCTCCATTCCGGGGCCGGGATCCCCTGGATTCAAGGGTATGATTGCCATCGCCGGGGTACTTCTGGTGCTGTTTCTTGGTTACAAGAGCTTCTATACCGTAGCGCCCGCCGAACGAGGTGTCGTGCTGCAGTTCGGGGCCTACAAGGATATCACCCAACCCGGTCCTCACTTCATAATTCCGTTCGTGCAAGATGTGGTGAAGGTCAATGTGGACCAGATATCTTCGTTCAGGCACGGTGCAACGATGCTGACCCGAGATGAGAACATCGTTGACATCGAACTGACGGTCCAGGCCCGCATACAGGATGCTGCAGATTACCTGTTCCAGGACCAGAATCCGGAAAAGACCCTGCGTGATGCCACAGAGACGGCAGTGCGCGAGACCATCGGCAAGAGCGACCTGGATTTTATTCTCACCGAAGGACGAAGCCGTATCGGAGCACAGATCCGAGAGAGCATTCAGGAAACCATCAACCTCTATAAGACGGGGCTGGAAGTCACCAGTGTGAACACCCAGCCCGCCAAGCCGCCGGAAGCGGTCAAGGGTGCGTTTGACGACGCCATCAAGGCCCGGGAAGACAAGGAGAAACTCGAAAATCAGGCCGAGGCCTATGCAAATGAGATCGTGCCCAAAGCGCGAGGCGGTGCCGCAAGGAAGATGGAGGATGCTAAAGCCTACAAGTTCCAGGTGATTGCCCAGGCCGAGGGTGAAACCTCCCGCTTCCTGGCAGTGCTCAAAGAGTACGAAATAGCCCCTGAAGTGACCAGGAATCGCCTTTATATCGAGACGGTGCAAAATGTACTCGCCAACACCACCAAGGTGTTGATGGACGCCAAGGACAATAACAGCCTGATGTATCTTCCTCTGGACAAGCTGATCGAGAGTCGCCCCGGGGCTTCTGCCCGCGGCTACACCTCACAGCAGGAGACAGGCACCCAGGCACAGGCAACCCAGCTGCGGGAAGACACAAGAAGCAGGAGGACCCGCTGATGAACCAGGGAAAATTAGGTTTTATTGGGGTAGCGATCATCCTTATAGGTGGGTTGATCTATTCCTCCGCGTTTGTCGTGAATCAGTGGGAGACGGCCCTAAAGCTGCGTCTTGGTGAGATTGTGGATTCAGACTACGAACCGGGTCTGCACTGGAGAATCCCTATACTCAATGATGTCAAGAAATTTGACCGTCGTATCCAGACTCTGGATGCGCGGCCTGAGCGGTTTCTTACCATCGAGAAAAAGGACGTGATCGTTGATTCCTTTGCCAAGTGGCGCATTTCCAACGTGGCTCAGTACTATAGATCCACGGGTGGTAACCCGGACAAGACCGCGCGCCTGCTGTCGGAGCGCATCATGACCAGTCTGCGTGACGAGTTTGGCAAGCGCACTATACAGGAGGTGGTTTCCGGGGAACGCGCCGAGATCATGCAACTGCTGACCAAGTCCTCCGATGAACAGGCCTCAGAACTCGGGGTAGAGATCATCGATGTCCGGGTCAAACAGATCGATCTCCCGCCGGAGGTGAGTGAGTCGGTCTATGCTCGTATGCGAGCTGAGCGCGAGCGCGTGGCCCGTGACTTGCGGGCCCAGGGTGCGGAGGCCGCAGAGCGCATTCAAGCCGACGCGGATCGTCAGCATACGGTCATCCTTGCCGACGCTTTTCGCGAGGCTGAGAAGCTGCGGGGTGAGGGGGATGGCCGCTCGTCGGAGATCTACGCCAAGGCCTACAATCAAAACCGAGAGTTCTACTCTTTCTACCGCAGCTTGATTGCATACCGGGATGTCTTCAATACCGAAGGCAACATGATGGTGCTTGGACCCGATTCAGAGTTCTTCCAGTACTTCAAAAGTCAGGGGGGTAAACCCTGACGTGTGCCGTTCCTTAAGCCCTCTGCACTGTGCAGAGGGCAGTCAGCACCACAGCGCCGGGTGGGTACCCCCCCGGCTTTTTTCTGGATGGCAAGATGTGGCATGAACTGCTGATAGCACTGGCGCTTGTGATGGTCATCGAGGGTGTTGTCCCGTTTCTGAGTCCCCGCATGATGCGACGGATGCTGCTGACGGCGGCCGAAATGGATGACCGCTCGCTGAGGATTGGCGGGTTGATCGCCATGGTGTTGGGCGTCCTGACGCTTTATGTAGTTAACTAATGAAAGATAATCACTGGTTATTGCCCGAGGGAATCGACGAGACCCTGCCACCCCAGGCACAGGATCTGGAGCAGCTGCGAAGGAAACTGCTCGACCTTTACAGTACCTGGGGGTACGAACTGGTATTTCCCCCGATCATCGAGTATCTGGAATCCCTGCTCACCGGAACGGGTCGGGATCTCGATCTGCAGACGTTCAAACTCACCGACCAGATCACCGGTCGGACACTGGGGATACGCGCGGACATGACGCCCCAGGCAGCCCGCATAGATGCCCACCAGCTGCGCCGCGATTGCCCCACGAGGCTTTGTTATCTGGGCACCGTGCTCAACAGCCGTTTCGAGGGTCTTTCGGGGTCCCGTTCACCCGAGCAGGTCGGCGCCGAACTCTACGGTTACTCCGGCGTGGAGGCCGATGTAGAGATTCTCGGACTGATGCTGGCGTCTCTGGAGGGTGCCGGCATCGAGGGTGTCCACCTGGATCTGGGGCATGTGGGGATTTTTAGGGGCCTTACGCAACAGGCGGGACTGGATGAGCGCCGGGAACTGGCACTGTTCGATGCGCTGCAGCGCAAGGCGGTACCGGAACTGCAATCCCTTGTGAAAAGCTTTGAACTGGAGGAAGGGCCGGGCCGCATGCTGGTATCCCTGGCGGAGCTAAGCGGCGACAACGCCCTGGAGCGGGCCGAATCCAAGCTTTCGGAGGCGGACAGCGAGGTGCGGGAATCCTTGAGGGAGCTGTCATTGCTGGCTGATCGCCTGCGCGAGTCCTATCCCGGGGTGCCGGTCCACTACGATCTGGCCGAGTTGCGTGGTTACCATTATCATACGGGCGTCACCTTTGCGGCATTTGTTCCTCAGTTGGGGCAGGAGGTGGCGCGCGGTGGACGCTACGACGATATCGGCAGGCTTTTTGGCCGGGCCAGACCCGCCTGCGGATTCAGCGCCGATCTCAAGGTACTGTTGAGGTTGGGTAAGGCCGCATCCGGAACATCCGATAGTATGATCTATGCCCCCTGCACCGGGGAGCCGCAGCTGAATCAGAAGATTGCGGATTTGCGGGCACAGGGCCAAAGGGTTGTCCAGGAGCTGCCTGGCCAGGTGGGAGATGCCATGGAGATGGGCTGTGGACAGCTGCTCGTCAAAAAGGGTGAATCCTGGGTGGTCGAGCCGGTTGCACAAAATGAAATCGTATAAGCGTTTTCCAGAAGTGGGTCAGGCACTTTCCGGCCTATAACGTGAAAGCGAACGATCCGAGCATTTACAACAAGAGAGCATAGAAAAATGGGGAATAGTGTCGTAGTCATCGGTACCCAGTGGGGCGATGAGGGCAAAGGAAAGGTTGTCGATCTGCTGACCGATAGGGCGCAGGCGGTGGCGAGATTCCAGGGTGGGCACAACGCGGGCCACACGCTGGTCATCGAGGGCAAGCAGACGATCCTGCATCTCATTCCCTCCGGTGTGCTTCGGGATGGCGTCCAATGTCTGATAGGCAACGGTGTGGTGCTCTCGCCGGATGCCCTGCTTGAAGAGCTCGACATGCTCGAGCAGAGGAATGTGCCGGTTATCTCGCGGCTCGGTATCAGCGAATCCTGTGCACTTATCCTGCCTTACCATATTGCCCTGGATCAGGCCCGGGAACGGGCACGTGGCAAGAAGGCCATCGGCACTACGGGCAGGGGCATCGGGCCTGCCTACGAAGACAAGGTGTCCCGACGGGGTATACGCTTCGGGGAACTGCTGGACAGGGGACATTTCACGGAGCGGTTGCGTGAGGTGATGGAGTACCACAACTTCACCCTGGAACATTATTTCAAGGCCGAACCGGTGGATTATGCGGAGGTACTGGACCAGTCCCTGTCCCAGGCCGAGCGTCTGGGTCCGCTGGCTATGGATGTCACAGGCATCCTGCACGGACTGCGCCGGGCCGGGAAGAACGTCATGTTCGAGGGTGCGCAGGGGGCGTTGCTTGACATCGATCACGGCACTTATCCGTACGTCACTTCCTCGAATACCACCGCGGGCGGCGCCTGCGGCGGCACCGGCGTAGGGCCCAGAGACATCGACTATGTGCTGGGTATCGTCAAGGCCTATACGACCCGGGTTGGTGCGGGCCCCTTTCCCACGGAATTGTTCGATGGAGTCGGCCAGCGTCTCGGCGAGAAGGGCCACGAGTTCGGTGCCACGACAGGCCGGCAGAGGCGCTGCGGCTGGCTGGACAGCGTAGCCTTGAGACGTTCCCTGGACATCAACAGTGTAACGGGCATGTGCATCACCAAGCTGGATGTCCTGGATGGCCTGGAGACCCTGAAGATCTGCGTATCCTACGGTTTCGACGGCACGGAAATCGATGCACCGCCGGCAGGGGCCGACAAATTCGAAAAATGTGAGCCCATTTATCTGGAATTGCCGGGTTGGAAGGAATCCACCGCCGGGGCGTGCACCCTGGAGGAGCTGCCCGCAAATGCCCGTAACTATCTGCGCAAGATCGAAGAGCTCTGCAATGTACCGGTGGATGTCATTTCCACAGGTCCCGATCGTAAGGAAACTATCGTTCTGCGGCACCCGTTCGACTTTTGAGCGGAGTGCTCACTAACAATAAAACTGCCGGGCTACGCTGGGGCTACGATGTGAGCACTTGGTGCCTAAGATTTACAGTGGACAACCGCAGCCTGAAAACGCTGGCCTTCACCCTCCCGATAAAGTAACAATCTCTTGGTTGAGGGATCACGTACCCGTAACGGCTTGGATTATTCTAGGTACAACAATAAGCACAGTAGTGGCGGGTGTGTTTTTTGCCGGGATTCAAGTTGCAGATACTGATTTTGTTCGACAGCTATCGGGTAAAGACCCAATATCAAGAAACGTAACCCAGCCAAAATCTGCTAAAAAAGTTACTCAACGCAAAGAGAACACACGCATTGCTTACCCCAGTGCAGTGGACGAGCAAAATGGGAATAAACTATCAAAGAAAAACCGTAGTACAGAACTTAAGTTCTCATCGACTTTTCCAGTACCCGTCCAATTCGAGAATTTCACGATTGGGACTAAGGTGTCCAAACTTGCTTCTGTATTTCCACCCCCAAGAGGAGATCTAGAACAAGGGTGGTACTGGATCCGGATTGATGAGGGACCTTTTGAAAAAGCCATCTACTATTTTGATTCAGATTCCCCAGATCCAGAGATTAGTTCGGTACTTTTTTGGCTATATGACAAAGAAATGTTTTCAGTAGTCGTTAATTCTGCGAAAGATCATTTTGGCATTGAGAACATGGTAGCTGGTGCGTTTGGAAAAAAATTGACCTGGCCAAACGCTTTTGGATATAGAGTTGTAATTGACGGATCTGGGCTTGGAATTCAACGGAGATGGGAGGCCGAGGAGCAATATGGGGAAAAAGATCGCAGCACAAGTTTTCAGTTTTCATCAGTTTATCCAGTTCCTGTCCGGTTTGAAAAATTCACTATTGGAACCAAGATATCTATACCGATCGAAATTCTCCAGATTCCAAAAGAAGAAATCAATGTAGGAACATTCTCTCTAGATATAGAGGATGGGCCTTTTGATAGGGTTGTTTACTACTTCGATGAAAGTTCACCAGATGCAGAGATCGATTTGATCATCTTTTGGCTATCCGAAGACAGAATGTTTGATGTTGTAACAAAATCTGCATTAGAACATTTCGGAACCGACACCCTAAAAATCAGCTCCTACGGGAAGCTGTGGAGTTGGTTAGATGTCTATGGAGTAGAACTCGAAATCACCAGTGAGACCATGAAGATCCGTCCTCATTCGGACGACAAGCCAGTAAGTAATGCACCACTGACAGGGAGCGCTCCAAATACTAATTAGTCGTTGAAGAGGAGGTGGAATTTATCCGAGCCTCCGTTGGTGATTGGAGAGCGCCCGGGCCACCTCGCGGCCGATCTGCGATTCAGAGCGGCGAAATGAGGCGGCATCCGTTGGGTTGTTGATATTCAGGGTGAGGTTGATCGCGCCGGCACCATTGCGTTGCTGCCCGGCGGTCAGGACCCGTTCACCTTCCTGGAGTATGGCTGGCACCTCGTTGGGCGCCAAGCCGGCGATGCCGCCCGCGTGATAGCGGTGGGCGTTGGCAAACACCATGGGGCTGATCATCCGGGGCGTGCCGCCGAGGATACAAGGCGGGCGCTGATCGAGGCGAGGCGGGAGGGGGTTCATCCCTATTGCATCACCATCGATGAAGAAGCCAGGGACTATCTGCCCCATCTCTACGGCCCGGCGGCGTTCACCCTGGTGAGCGAGGTTCGGGAATTACCCCTGAAAGTTTCAGATATCTATCGGCGCCTGACCACCTAGGAGGCTGTCGGACTTATCCGTTTGAAGCGAAAATCACTGGGGGCGAATCAAATCAGTTTATCGAACGAGGCGATTAAATGGGCAGGAAAGCCCATTTGACGGCAAGGCCGCCCGCAGGGGGCGAGGCAGGACGCCGAGCATCAATAGTGGACCTATTTAACGAG
>JAQYVO010000293.1 GCA_030145425.1 Chromatiales bacterium
AGACCGAGCGCCAGGTTCTTCTTCTTATTCGGCTTGATCGGTTCCTTTGGCGTCACAGCCGGGTCGACAATCTGCACGTTACTGATCGTCGATGCCTGGGCGATGCGTGCTTCATGCTGTTTCTGCAAGAGGAAGGTGTAGAGTTCGGCGTTAACCGTGTTGACGCGCATGCGCTTGGCGAGCTCCAACTCCGCTTCCGGAATATTCTCGAGCTGGGCATCGAAATCGACGATAGTTTTGGCAAGGTCGCGCTCGCCGAGGATGATCGCCTGGTGCATCGCCTGGTAGGTAGAAAGCAACGACTCTCGCACCCGGGTGATCTGTGCCTGCACCTCGACGACTGCCGGGTGAGATTCCGTATAATCGATGAGCATGCCCTTCTTCTGGGCGTCAAGGTCAGCAAGTTTGGCGGCAGATTCGGTAATCGAATCGACATTCTCGATTGTTGGTACGGTCAGCGGCCCGCCGGTGCGGATCGCTTCTTTGAGGATGCTTATGGCACTCTCGACCCGCTGACGCTTGAAGCGCATATCGGCCTGGCTCTGTTCTAGGCCGACCAGCTTCTGTACCAGCGAGTTGCCTTCCGGGCCAAGGGTGACCAGGCCGGTCTGCACCTTGTATTCCTGCAGCTGCTGTTCTGACTGATTCAGGACGTCTTGCAGGCCACTGAGTTGGGCGGAGATAAAGTCAACCGTCTTGCCGGCCTCCTGGGTTTTGCCGGAGACGTTCATCTCGCGGTAGACTTCGGTCAGGATATTGACCACGTCACGCACATGACCGGGATCAGTCCCCTCGCTGGAGAGACGCAGGATATTACTGCCCTTGCCTATCTCGACAATACTCAGACTTTCGATGATCTCCTGGGAGATAACATCCATCGGTTGACGCTCGAGGACCAGCCGTTGGCCGGCAGCACCCCGGGTGATGGTAATCAGCAGGCTAACCCCGTCGAAACGCAGCACCTCGCCACTTTGCCCTTTACCCAGAACGCGACCGGAAAGATCTGACACGTGGTAATTCCGGGCATCGACCAGAGAGACGATCAATCCAGGCAGCGGGTCGCTGACCGAGAATTCACCGATCGTTACATCTAGACCTTCACTCGTTTCGGCAACCTGCCATTCAAGGTTCATGCGTTTGGCAACTGTTTCAGCCAGCGTACGTGAGCGCAGCACCTCGATTTCGGTGGAAAGCGCGTCATCTTCCGGCATGCCGAGTTCTTTCAGCATACCGCCCTGCTGGGACTTGCTTACTTCCAGGGTGGCGTAGGCCTCGTAGACCGGAACAGTCAGAAAAGTCTTGACGGCAACGCCGACAAAAACCAGCAGGAAGACCAGCAGAACGATCTTCCAGCGGCGCAGGACGACGTTGATGTAATCGGTTAAGTGAACTTCTTTTTCAAGATCGTTGGAGTGTTGCGGGTGTTTATCGTTTGGCATAAGAATCCGGTACGCGGGACGCGGAACGCGGGACGCGGCAGCCACTGTAAAGGCAACCGACATCCCGCATCACGATTTCCGCTATATATTTAGTATGTTATAAGCTACACAACTCTTGTATCTGAATCTTCCTAAAGTTCAAGCCCTCGACTTCCGCACCACGCGCTACCCGCCACGCGCCACGTTCTTTAATTATCCTTAAGATAATTGATCTGTACGAAGGGCTGCAGGATCCCGGCGATGAGCTGCAAGCTTGGCAGGAGTTCCCCAATCGCCTCGTTCCAGCCGCCCATTGGCGTTTTCGGCACATAGATGATATCGCCATCCATCAGTGACATCGGCATGACCATTCCATCCATGACCTTGCCGAGGTCGACCACCATCAACTGGCCCTTGGTCGGCGAGAGGGAACGGATAATGCGAATCTGCTCGTGGTTATAGGCTTTGTTCTTGTCGGCGCTAGCCTGGGTCAAAGCCTGGACCAGATTGAGACTGCCGTTGAACATCGGCACCACGCCAGGCTTGTCGACAGCACCAAAGACGTAGACACGCAAATCCGAGTTGTCCGGCACATAAATGGTGTCACCTGAACGTAACTGGATATTCTGGACCAGATCATTTTTGTGCATTAATTCATAGATGTCGATCGCCTGAATGCGATTGTTGCGCACCAGGCGGGCACCACGCATATTCGCGTTAGTACTGACACCTTTGCCCATGGCAAGACCATGCAGCAGTTCGGTGGGACGATCTAGGTAATAGACACCCGGATTCCTGAACTCGCCTAGCAAATAAATCGGCTGGGATTTGAACTCAATGAGCTCAACGGTGAGGATCGGGTTCTTGATATAGGCCTTGAAGATGTTGACCAGTTTTCCCTGAAGTTGGGACACGGAAAGTCCAGCAACATGAACACTGCCGACATGGGGCAGAAAGATAGTACCATCAGTATTGACACGGAAGCCGCCAGCATCACCATTGGAGTAACTGACACGGGCACTGCGCTCGACCATACCGGGCACGTAAACAGAGAGAACATCACCAGCACCGATGAGATATTCGGTAATAACTTCCTTATCACCCTCTATAAATGGCTCGACAGATACGCTCTCAACTTCAACAATACCGGCCCCTGGATCGTCGATATCGATCACCGTGCCAGCTTCATATTTCTCGTAGCGAGCACATCCGGAAAGGACAAAAACCCCCACTAGTACAAGCAGAAACAGGATGTTTCTTTTCATTGAAATTCTCCCTGGGACATAGATTATGGGTTAAGGGTTAAGGGTCAAAGGTTAACCCTTAACCCTGGACCATTTACCATTAACCAAAAAAAAATGTTATTTCGTATTA
>JAQYVO010000310.1 GCA_030145425.1 Chromatiales bacterium
TCCGGATCGAACTTTTCGTCAAGCTCCTGGTAACGGACCTCACCGGAGAACCAGGCATATTCCGGGATCAGGTTCTCCCCCCATCTGAAATCACCCATTTCAGTAACATAGGTCACCTGGCCCTGTGGGTTTTTAATCTTCAAATGCTTGCCGTCCGGGCCGGTCTTTCCCGCCGTCGACCAGTCCGACCAGACCTTTGTCGCAACCCCGCCCCTTGCATAATAGGGGATATGACAGGTCTGACAGGCCACTCTATCGGTATGCTCGTTGAGTTTGCCGCCTACTGCCGGGTTGTGTGGTGATGTCTTGTGGGGCATCGCACCATGACAGGATTCACAGGTAGCGCGACTTCCATCGTCCCGGCCGGGTACATCTATGCCATGGGTATCCTTGGCTACCGGGGTATAGCGGCTGCCTTTGACATCGTGACCTTCCGTGGAGTGACAGGTGGTACAGGTAAAATCCAGACCATCTGTGCCCATGTGAACATCCAATGCCTGCTTCGGGTTGGTCATGGAAGAATCAAGATCACCATGCTTCACGCCGTCACCGCCACCACCGTAAAAATGGCAGGCGCCGCAATTCTTACGACGAGTTTTTCCCACATGCTGGGCAACATCGCTCAGATCCGGTGCCTTCCAGACCTCGTTGCTCTCTTCGGGAAACGGCTTGTCCACATAGGGGGGGTGTCCCGCATCGGTGGGAAACTTCTTATAGGTATCGGTTGTATCATGGCATACCAGACAATCGACACTCTCTTCCGAGGTAAAATCGAAACTATCGTCTTTCCAGCCATAGCCTATATGGCAGCTCGTGCAGCGTGCCTGGTTGGTGGTGATAGAACCGAAAAAGCTGTTGACCGTATGTTGCTTGCCAAGCGTCTGACCGGTTTCGGGATGGGTCAAGCGCCATGACCAGTGCTTTGTCTTGTGTAACTGTTTACCGGCTTCGGTATGACAGCTCAAACAGGCCTTGGTGACCTCCGGGCCGGATTCGAATGGCTTCTGCAATACCTCGAACTGCGTGTGATCGGCGGTGGAGGTGGATGCCTGGTCTTTAGCTTTGACCTCTGGCTTGGCCGCATGGCAGCTAAAACAGTCTATGGAGACGGCTGTATAGCTATGACAACTCTCGCAGAACTGCCCTTTGGCATCGACCGGAAGATAGGCGCCGTTTTCGTCACGCGTGGCGTGACACTCTACACAGCCTGTCAACTTGTGCTGCACGCTGCGGATACCCTGAGCCGGGGTCTCGTCCCGTTGAGGAAGGATAAACTCGAAATGCCGCTGGCGCATCACATCGGTGGGCTCCACGCATTTATCACCCTTGCCTTTGATGATGAAAGGCCTGGGCGTCCAACCTTCGCCTTCAGTACCTTCAGCGTTGGCTGACAAGGCGACCGTCGCAATGATTGCCATCAGCAGGATATACAGAAGTGACTGCTTCATGCTCGATTACCCTTTTGTACAGTTAGTCCCGTTTCCACCTCAATCCTGCTTATCGAGAATGATCGCGTTGCTCACCAACTGGTGTACGCCCAGACTCATCTCCGCATCGAAATCAAAATACGGCAAAACCTTCGAGAACTGACTCTTGCAGATAGCGCAAATGCTCACCATGTGCGTCACCCTGTCTTTGTCCATAACATGCTTCAGGGCCTCCATGCGCGGCACGGCGCCTTTCACCCGCAGCTCCATCAGTTCATCCGTCAACGTTCCACCACCGGCGCCGCAACAAAAGGTGGCGTCGCAGGTGGTATTCGGCGACATTTCCACGAAATGATTACAGGTCGCCTTGACGATCTCGCGGGGGATGGTGAACTGGCCGCCGGGCTTGTCTCCCATGCGGCTGGCGCGCGCCACGTTGCAGGAGTCGTGAAATGTCAGGACCATATGGTCATTCTGTGACTTGTCGAACTTCAACACCCCGCGCTGCATGAGGTCATAGGTGACCTCACAGATGTGCTGGGGCACCGGGTATCTGGGATCGAGAAAATCGAAAGGACCCGCCAGTGTGTTGAGGAAACTGTATGCCACGCGCCAGGCATGGCCGCACTCGCCGAAGACAATCCGCTTGACGCCGAGGTCCAGGGCCGCCTCGCGTACGCGCATGGCCAGCTGCCGCATGTTGTCGTAGCTGCCGATGAACATACCGAAATTGCCGCCTTCAGCAGCGTGGGAACTGAGCGTCCAGCTGATACCCGCCTGGTGCAAGACCTTGCCATAACCGATCAGGCCGTCGACATGGGGCTCGGCAAAAAAATCCGCGGAGGGTACCATCAAAAGCACCTCGGCGCCCTTTTCATCCAGCGGAAAGCGAACCTTGACGCCGCACTCCTCCTCGACATCCTCTTCCAGGCTTAACAGGGTGTCCGCCACCGCCCTCACGGACAAACCCAGATTGTTGCCGAACTTCAAGGCCTTGCCGACGACCTCGTTAGAGTACTTCTGCCCCTTGCCCACCGAACCCATGATCTCGCGGGCAGCCATTGCGATCTCGGCGGTGTCGATACCGAACGGGCAGAACACAGTACATCGCCGGCACTGGGAACACTGATAATAGTAGCTGTACCACTCGTCCAGAACCTCCTTGGTCATCTCCCGGGCACCCACCCACTTCGGGAACCATTTGCCGGCCAGCGTGTAGTAGCGCCGGTAGACGCTGCGCAGCAGTTCCTGGCGTGCCACCGGCATGTTCTTCGGGTCCGCCGTACCCAGGTAGTAATGGCACTTGTCGGTGCA
>JAQYVO010000240.1 GCA_030145425.1 Chromatiales bacterium
GGCTTTTCACCCTGTATGAAGCCTACTGTCATGCGAGCCAACCCCGATGAGGATAACTACCTTCTGGAGAGCCGTGTGCGGGAGAACTGCATGCACGGTTCGGTGGGAGGGGAGGACGTGAGTCCTTCCCTACCCTATCAGTTTTGCTGACAGATGGGATGTGTTTTGTCGACAATGTTGATTTACTCACACAATCAGGGGGAGTGTCCTAAAAAGAATTCACTGCCATGATTTGCGATTGGAAATTATTCCCATTTGTAGGGCCGAATTCATTCGGCCAACAGCCATGAAAATACTGGTGGATGCGGATGCCTGTCCCAACGTGATCAAGGAGATCCTTTACCGTGCCGCGCAGCGGCTGAAGCTGCCTCTGATTCTGGTGGCCAATCAACCCCTGCGCCCTCCCCCCTCCCCCTTCATAAAATCGATAAGGGTTTCCGCCGGATTCGACGTCGCGGACAGCCGGATTGTCCAGGAGATACAATCCGGAGACCTGGTGATAACCGCGGACATACCTCTGGCTGCAGAGGTGGTGGAAAAGGGCGGCTTCGCCCTGAATCCAAGGGGTGAACTCTACACCCGGGAAAACGTTCGGGAACGTCTGGCGATGCGCGACATGATGACGGAACTTCGGGACACCGGGGTCGAAACCGGCGGCCCGTCCACCATAGGCAAGAGCGAGAGACAGGCCTTTGCCAATCAGCTCGACAGGTTTCTGGCCAGCCATGTGAGTATTTCGTGATGGATCTGCGATCGAGGTGATGATGGAAACCGAAATTCAGGGCAAGTGCTGGAACTGCGGTCGCGAGCTCGTAAAGATTGATTACGGACGGGAGGACAACTGCATCGATTGCGGGAAACCCACGCGGGTGTGCAGAAACTGCCGCTGGTACTCACCGGGGAGACCCAACGATTGCGAGGAGCCTGTCGCGGAGCCGGTAATGGACAAGCAGCGGGCCAACTATTGCGACTATTTCGAGCCCACCATGGTCGCGGGTGGTGGCGGCAGTGCCGATGCCGCGGAAGATCTGAAAAATGCCGCGGAAGATCTGTTCAAATTCTAAAAACAGATACCCTTTGAGGGACCGGTGGCTTTGCGCGGGTTGTGCGAATCAGACTCCAGCATGGGAACCGGCTTTCTGCTATTCTGGCCCGCCTGCCCCGGCGAATCCGTGGGGCGCTGATCAGTAGTAACCAGTAGTAACTAACAGGATCTCATTTCATGGGCCGAATCGTCTGTGTAGCCAATCAGAAGGGCGGGGTTGGAAAGACCACCACCGCCGTAAACCTCGCGGCTTCGCTGGCCGCCATGAAAAAAAGGGTGCTCATGGTGGACGTGGATCCCCAGGGCAACGCCACCATGGGCTGCGGGGTCAACAAACACGATCTGGACAGGTCCAGCTGCGACGTCCTGCTGGGAGAAGTCGGGTTGAAGGAGGCGATGGTCCGGTCACCCCAGGCGGGGTTCGATGTTATCCCCGCCAATGCCGACCTGACGGCGGCGGAGGTCGGCCTGATGAATGCGTCGTCCAGGGACAAGCGCCTGTCTGAGGCACTGGCCAAAGTGAGGGAAGATTACGATTTCATCGTCATCGACTGCCCCCCTTCCCTGAACATGCTCACGGTCAACGCCCTGGTGGCCGCCGACGGGGTCCTGATTCCGATTCAGTGCGAGTATTACGCCCTGGAAGGACTGTCCTCCCTGATCAGCACCATTCGTCAGATCCAGGGCAGCCGCAACAGGCACCTGATTGTGGAAGGGATACTGCGAACCATGCATGACCCCAGAAACCGGCTCACCAATGAGGTCTCGGCCCAGTTGCTTCGCCACTTCGATGACCAGGTGTTCCGAACCATCATCCCGCGCAACGTCAGGCTGGCCGAGGCACCCAGCCACGGTTTGCCGGTTTTACTGTATGATAAATATTCGCGCGGTGCGGTCTGTTATCTGGCCCTGGCGGGTGAGTTTATGCGGCGGCACGAAGAACGCATGGCCTCTGTCTGAAAATACCCCAACCAATGATTTGCATTTCGCACTATCCGTCTTAACCGAATAGTTACCTGTTACGTGAAGAGAGCAATGGCAGCAAAGAAAAGGGGCCTTGGCCGGGGATTGGACGCACTGTTGGGAGGGGATTCCGGCGGGTATACAGAGACGGCCGAATCCGTTTCGAAAAACGCCGGCCCCAGCGTTTTACCCGTGGATATTATCGAACGGGGGCGCTTTCAGCCCAGGCGGGATTTCAACGCCGAGAGTCTCCAGGAATTGGCCGACTCCATTGCTGCCCAGGGGGTGGTCCAGCCCATCGTGGTGCGTCCGCTGGCCGAAGGCCGCTATGAGATCATCGCGGGAGAGCGTCGCTGGCGTGCCGCCCAGCAGGCAGGGCTGAGCGACATTCCGGTTGTCGTCCGGGACGTGACGGACAAGACAGCCATGGCCATGGGCCTTATCGAAAACATTCAGCGGGAGGATCTCAACCCCCTGGAAGAGTCCACCGCGCTGCAGCGCCTTCTCAATGAATTCGAACTCACCCATCAGCAGATCGCCCAGGCGGTGGGCAAATCCCGAACCACGGTGACCAACCTGCTGCGTCTTCTGGATCTCAATGAAGACGTCAAGTCATATATAGAACAGGGCAGCCTGGAAATGGGACATGCCCGTGCCCTGCTCGGCCTCAAGGGGCAGATCCAGAGCGAAACGGCGAAGAAGGTCGCCGCCCGGGGGCTGTCGGTTCGCGAAACCGAAAAACTGGTACGCCGTCTGCAGTCGGGAGAGACCGTCAGTGGGTCTGCCAGGCCGGCTAAACCGGAGGATCCCAACATACGCAGACTGGAAAGCGGCCTGACCGACAAGCTGGGTGCCATGGTCCGTATTCAGCAGGGCGGCGGCGGCAAGGGAAAACTGGTCATCAGCTACAACACGCTGGACGAGCTCGAAGGTATTCTCGATCACATTCGATAGATCGTAGGCGCCGGACGATAACCGCATAATTTGTCCAACTTATTCCCACGAAAAAGCCCGGGAATTTCCTGAAGTTTCAGGGGAAACCATGGGGCTGCTGAAGCCTCCGCAACAAATTTTCCACACAAAGCTTTTTATGCGCCTATCTTTTGACCTGATAACCCCGGGAGATTATACTACCGCCTCTTTGGTGAGCCTGGCGTAGCATCGAGGAACAGAGGCTGGTATGGATCTGGCCAACGCGAGTCAGGCTTATCGATTGATTTCGGCGCAGTTGGTGACGACACTGATTGCGGCGCTGCTCCTGATCCTGTTCGGGTGGGTGCATGTCTGGTCGGGTCTGATCGGTGGTTTGATAGCGACCCTGACCAACGCTGTATTCGCCGCCCGGGTCTTCGTGCGTTACCGGGCTCAGGAACCGACAAGACTGCTTGGCCGCTTTTACGGGGCAGAGTTCATAAAGCTTGTGCTGACCGCTCTGTTGTTCGCAGGGGTGTTCATCTGGTTGGAGCCATTGAGCCCCGGGGCGCTTTTCGGTGTGTTTCTACTCGTTCAGATCACGCCGATGCTGGCAGTACAGATTTTGGATTAACGACGACTTGGTACGGATGACAAGATGGCTGGCGACACACTGACTTCCGGCGAATACATCAGACACCACCTGACCAACCTCACCTACGGCCAATTGCCGGATGGTTCCTGGGGCATCGCCCACAATGCGGCGGAAATCAAGGCGATGGGATTCTGGTCCATCCACGTGGACACCATGTTCTGGTCCATTTTCCTCGGGGTGCTGTTCCTGTACTTTTTCAAAAAGGTCGCGGACAACGTTACGGCCGGGGTACCCGCCGGAATGCAGAACTTCGCGGAATGGACCTGTGAGTTCATTGATGTCAGTGTGCGCGGTTCGTTCTCGGCCAAGAATAATCTGGTGGCGCCGCTTTCGCTGACTATATTCATCTGGATCTTCCTGATGAATCTGATGGATCTGCTGCCGGTGGACGTCATACCCGAGATCAGCAAGCTGTTGGGTATTCACTATATGAAGGTGGTATCCACCACAGACCCCAACGCCACCTTTGGCATGGCGATCGGGGTATTCATCATAGTCTTCTACTATACCTTTAAGATAAAGGGTGTTGGTGGTTTCCTGGGGGAGCTCACGCTGCAGCCTTTCTCATCCAAGAATCCGGTCGTTCAGGGGTTGTTCATCCCCATCAATTTCGTCCTCGAATTGGTAAGCCTGATCTCCAAGCCCCTCTCCCTCTCCCTGCGACTCTTCGGCAACATGTATGCCGGCGAGATGATCTTTATCCTGATCGCCATCATGTACAGTGCAGGCGTAACGATGGGTCTGTTGGGAGGCGTACTGCAGCTGGGCTGGGCTATCTTCCACATCCTGATCATCACCTTGCAGGCGTTCATCTTCATGGTCCTGAGCATCGTGTATCTGGAAATGGCCCATACCGATCACTGAGTCATAACGTACCAGTTTAGTTTTTCTTTTAAGTTAACCAACTCACCAAAATAACGGGAGACCATAATGGAACAAGCACTGATGTATATTGCCGGCGCAATTATGATGGGTCTGGGGGCCCTGGGTGCCGCAGTAGGTATCGGCGTCCTCGGCGGCCGCTTTCTGGAAGGTGCCGCGCGCCAACCGGAACTGATCCCCATGTTGCGCACCCAGTTCTTCATCGTCATGGGCCTGGTCGATGCCGTGCCCATGATCGCGGTAGGTCTGGCCATGTATGTGCTGTTCGCCGTTGCCGCTTGATACGGGCAACATGAACAAACGGACTGTCATCTCGACCGACAGCGAGGAATTACCTGGATGAACATCAATCTGACGCTTATTGGTCAGCTGCTCTCCTTCGTGGTATTCGTCTGGTTCACCATGAAGTATGTCTGGACCCCGATCATGGGGGCCCTGGAAGAGCGCCGTAAGAAGATTGCCGACGGCCTGGCTGCCGGAGAACGGGGTCAGCATGAGCAGGAGCTGGCACAGGAGCGCGCCAAGGGCGTGCTCCAGGAAGCCAAGGCTCAGGCTGGCGATATCGTTGCTCAGGCCCAGAAACGGGGAACTGAGATTATCGACGAAGCCAAGACCGGCGCACGCACGGAGGGTGAACGCCTGATAACCGCGGCCCGGGCGGAGATCGAACAAGAGGTCAACCGTGCACGGGAACAACTTCGCGAGAAGGTGGCCGTCCTGGCGGTCGCGGGTGCGGAAAAGATCCTCAGAAGAGAGATCGACGCCAGCACGAACCAGGACATCGTCGATGCCCTGGCCAAGGAGATATAAGGCACTGCCATGGCAGGAGAAAATTCGACGATAGCCCGCCCCTACGCAGAAGCGGTGTTCGCTCGTGCCGAAGAGACCGGAAAACTCGACCCTTGGTCGGAAATACTTCAGTTTCTTGCGGAGGCGGCAAAGGACCCCGCATTGGCTGCCATCATTGCCGATCCCATGTTCGGTCGGGACAAGCTGACCGAACTGATGATCGACATTGGCGGCGAAAGGCTGGATGACGAGGGCAGGAACCTGGTCAGGGTGCTGGTACAGAACGACCGTCTGTCGGTGTTACCGGAGATAGTGGAGACGTACGAGCGATTGAAGGCGGAAAGTCAGCGCATCGTGAATGTTCATGTACGCTCTGCGTTCGAACTCCAGCCGACCCAGATAAATCACATAGCCGAGATGCTCAAGGTCAAGTTGGGCCGCGATATCACCATCACCACGGAAGAGGATCCCGATCTGATCGGGGGCATCCACATCCGCGCCGGGGACACGGTGATAGACGGTTCCGTACGAGGTCACTTGCAGCAACTTGCGAACGAATTGGGAATCTAAACGAGAAGCCACTATGCAACTCAATCCATCCGAGATCAGTGAACTGATCAAAAGCAAGATCGAAAAATTCGAAGTCAAAACCGAGGCCAGAAACGAAGGTACGATCATCGATCTGACCGACGGCATCACCCGTATCCATGGTCTGGACGACGCGATGTCCTACGAAATGCTGGAGTTTCCCGGCAACACCTTCGGCCTCGCCCTGAACCTGAATCGGGACTCCGTCGGTGCTGTGGTGCTGGGCGAATATGAGCACCTGTCAGAGGGTGACCCGGTCAAGTGTACCGGACGCGTGCTCGAGGTGCCGGTTGGTGAAGCCCTGCTGGGTCGGGTTGTAGATACCCTTGGAAACCCCATGGACGGCAAGGGAGAAATTGGGGCCACCGAGACCTCGCCCCTGGAGAAGATTGCGCCAGGCGTAATCACCCGTAAGTCGGTGGACCAGCCGGTGCAGACCGGGCTGAAGGCCATCGATTCCATGGTGCCCATCGGCCGTGGCCAGCGTGAGTTGATCATCGGCGACCGCCAGACGGGAAAGACGGCCATCGCCATAGACGCCATCATCAACCAGAAGGGTACCGGAGTTAAGTGTATCTACGTGGCGGTGGGGCAGAAAAACTCCTCCATCGCCCAGGTGATGCGCAAGCTCGAAGAGCACGGTGCGATGGAACACACCATTATCGTGGCGGCCCCGGCCGCCGTCTCCGCTGCGATGCAGTTCCTGGCCCCCTACGCCGGCTGCACCATGGGCGAGTATTTCCGGGACAAAGGTGAGGATGCCCTGATCATCTACGACGATCTCACCAAGCAGGCTTGGGCCTACCGCGAAGTGTCCCTGCTGCTGCGGCGCCCTCCGGGCCGTGAGGCGTATCCGGGTGATGTCTTCTACCTGCACTCGCGCCTGCTGGAGCGTGCGGCACGGATCAATGCCGAATACGTGGAAAAGCTGACTGACGGAAAGGTCAAGGGAAAGACAGGATCGCTGACGGCCATGCCGATCATCGAGACCCAGGCAGGTGACGTATCCGCCTTCGTGCCGACCAATGTGATTTCTATCACCGACGGCCAGATCTTTCTTGAGGCGGATCTGTTCAACGCCAACATCCGCCCGGCGATCAATGCAGGCCTGTCGGTCTCCCGTGTGGGTGGCGCGGCCCAGACCAAGATCATCAAGAAACTCGGCGGCAGTGTACGCCTCGCATTGGCGCAGTACCGTGAACTTGCCGCATTCTCCCAGTTCGCCTCAGATCTCGACGATGCGACCCGCAAACAGCTCGAACGCGGGGAGCGGGTGATGGAACTGATGAAACAGAAACAGTATTCGCCTCTGAGTGTCGCGGAAATGGGGGTTTCCCTGTTCGCCGCAAACGAAGGTTACCTGGATGATGTGGAAACCAGCAAGGTGGTCGACTTCGAGGCCGCGCTGCACACTTACATGAAGAGCAACCAGAAAGCGCTGTTGGACAAGATCAACGATGCGGCGGACTACAACGACGAGATCAAGCAGGCGCTGGATGAGGCATTGAAAGCTTTCAAAGCCAATTCCACCTGGTGATTTCGTATTTGACTTTGGGCTGAAACGCAAGGGCTGAACATGGCAGGCGCAAAAGAGATCCGAACGCAGATCGCCAGTATCAAGAATACGCAGAAGATCACTTCTGCGATGCGGATGGTGGCGGCCTCCAAGATGCGCAGGGCGCAGGAACGCATGGCGGCCACCCGCCCCTATGCCGAGAAGATGCGTCATGTCATCGGGCATCTGGATCAGGCACACCCGGAGTATACACACAGCTTCATGAAGGAGCGTGAGGTCAAGCGTATCGGGTACATCATCGTCTCCTCCGACCGGGGACTCTGCGGCGGGCTGAACAACAATATGTTCCGCAAGCTGATCCGGGAGATACGGGAACACGGGGACAAGGGCATACAGGCCGACTTCTGTACCATCGGCTTGAAGGCATTGGGCTTTTTTCGCCGCTTCGGCGGCAAGGTCATGGCCCAGATTACCCAGCTGGGCGACCAGCCCCACATCGAGGATCTCATCGGTACCGTCAAGGTAATGCTGGATGCCTATGAGAAGGGCGAGCTCGACCGGATCTACATCTGCTACAACCGGTTCGTCAATACCATGGTCCAGGAACCGACCATAGAGCAACTGGTGCCCATTACCTCGGAAGCTGAAAAAGAGTTGAGCCATCATTGGGATTACATCTACGAGCCCGACTCCAAAGAAGTCCTGGATGGTCTGCTGACCCGCTATCTCGAGGCGCTGGTATACCAGTCCGTGGTGGAGAATGGCGCCTGTGAGCAGTCTTCCAGGATGGTGGCGATGAAGGCGGCTACGGATAATGCGGGGAGTCTGATCGATGAGCTGCAGCTGGTCTATAACAAGGCCCGCCAGGCTGCCATCACCCAGGAGATCTCCGAGATCGTCGGTGGTGCCGCTGCGGTGTAGTTAAGATTTTGGGGCTGGCTAGCTATCGACATGCTGACGGCCCCCATTAGATATTACGAATTAACGAGGACCCGGAAATGAGTTCAGGTAAAGTGGTGGAAGTCATTGGCGCTGTGGTGGACATACAGTTCACCCTGGGAGACATGCCGAAGGTCTATGAAGCGCTGAAGATCGAAGAGTCCGGCCTGACCCTGGAAGTGCAGCAGCAGTTGGGAGACGGTGTAGCCCGTACCATCGCCATGGGTTCTACCGATGGCCTCAAGCGGGGCGAGGTGGCGGAACGCACTGGCAGCGCAATCATGGCACCCGTTGGAAAGGCGACCCTGGGCCGCATTATGAACGTGTTGGGCGAGCCGGTGGATGAAGCCGGACCGGTCGAGGCGGAAAAAAAGATGCCGATCCACCGGGAGCCGCCCTCGTTCGAGGAGCAGTCAACCACCACCGAGGTGCTGGAGACGGGGATCAAGGTTATCGATCTGATCATGCCCATCGTCAAGGGTGGCAAGATCGGGCTGTTCGGGGGCGCAGGTGTGGGCAAGACGGTTACCCTGATGGAACTGATCCGTAACATCGCGGCAGAACACTCCGGCTTCTCCGTGTTTGCCGGTGTGGGGGAGCGCACCCGTGAGGGTAACGATTTTTATGGCGAGATGCAGGAAAGTGGGGTGCTCGACAAGGTGGCCCTGGTCTACGGCCAGATGAACGAGCCGCCGGGCAACCGCCTGCGTGTGGGGCTGACCGGGCTGACCATCGCCGAGAGCTTTCGTGACGAAGGTCGTGACGTGCTGTTGTTCGTCGACAACATCTATCGCTACACCCTGGCGGGTACCGAGGTGTCCGCCCTGCTGGGCCGTATGCCTTCCGCAGTGGGTTACCAGCCCACCCTGGCTTCGGAGATGGGTGCACTGCAGGAACGCATCACCTCCACCCAGACCGGCTCCATCACCTCCTTCCAGGCGGTGTACGTTCCGGCTGACGATCTGACCGACCCGTCCCCCGCGACGACATTTGCGCATCTCGACGCCACCCTGGTGTTGTCGCGTCAGATCGCGGAACTTGGTATCTACCCTTCAGTGGATCCCCTGGACTCCACCAGCCGGATCCTCGATCCGAACGTGGTGGGCCAGGAACACTATGACGTGGCGCGCGCTGTACAGGGTATCCTGCAGCGCTACAAGGAACTCAAGGACATCATTGCCATCCTAGGCATGGATGAGCTGTCTGAAGATGACAAACTGATCGTAACCCGTGCCCGTAAGGTGCAGAAATTCCTCTCCCAGCCCTTCTTTGTCGCGGAAGTTTTCACAGGCAGCCCGGGCAAGTACGTCGCGGTCAAAGACACCATCTCCAGTTTCAAGGCGATCATCGAGGGTGAATACGACCACCTGCCGGAGCAGGCCTTCTACATGATTGGTGGAATCGAGGAAGCGGCAGGAAGTGTGGCCGGAGACTGAGGTCGAGGATAAACCGTTATGGCTATGATGATCCATGTAGACATTGTGAGCGCCGAGGGAGAGATTCACTCCGGTCAGGCGGAAATGGTCTACGCCCCCGCAATCATGGGCGAGGTGGGCATAGCACCCCGCCATACGCCCCTGGTGACCCGCCTGAAACCCGGTGAGATCCGGGTGGACACGGGTAGTGGGGAAATGAAGCACTTCTTTGTGTCAGGCGGCATTCTGGAGGTGCAGCCCCACGTTGTAACGGTGCTTGCCGATACGGCGATACGCGCCCACGACCTGGACGAGGCGGCTGCTGAGGATGCCAAGCGGCGTGCCGAGGAGGCGCTTTCCGGACAGCAGGCGGATTTCGAGTATGCCAAGGCCAAGTCCGAACTGGCCGAGGCGGTTGCTCAGCTCAGAACGATCGAGCGCATACGCAAGGGCAAGCGGGGCTGATACTTCGAAGCGCTTTCAGATTTTCGTTTAGTAAAAAAAACCCCCTCCGGCTGGAGGGGGTTTTTTTCATGGCGATTACCGGAAAATGCCTGGACCGGATTCAGTCCGCGTCCCCGACGGGCACCTCCACCACCAGCACCGGTATGGAGCTTCGGCGCACGACCCTTTGTACCGTATCCCCGATAAGCGCGCCTTTGAGCGCGCCGTGTCCGTGCTTGCCGATGACGATCAGGTCATACCGTTCCTGGCTGGCTTTGTTCAGGATAACCTCTACCGGGTCTCCCATTTCCACGGCAATATCATAGGATACGTAGGCCTCTTTATCGCTTTTCTCCTGCATGGCACTCCGGCAGTGCGCCTCAACAACGCCAAGAATATTGGTGTCCCCCCGCTTTCGCTGCAGGAGCATGTGGCGGGCCTCCTCCAGGTTGCGGTTCTTGATTTCATCCCACAGAGGTTCGTTGATGTAACCGACCAGATGTTTTTCGAAATCGTGGGCCTCCACCACGTGCAGCACGGTTAAATCTGCCTTGTGTCGGTGGGCGATGCTCGCAGCATAAGGAAAAGCATGGCGTCCGGTTTCGGACAGGTCCGTGGTGTATAGGATTTTCTGGTACTCGATTCTGTTTATACGGCTTTCAATCATCTCTCTGTTTCCCTTTCGGTTACGGGGTCACATCAGGCCGCGGGCTTCTTTTTAAACCAATCGAGCCAGATCCCGCTCAGGAACCACGAGTAGGCCCAGGTCCCTATTAACACCAGGGCAAAAACGAGTGCGATATCGGTGCCGGTCCCATTCAGTGAAAATGCCGGGACATAGCCGAAGATAAAGGGTGCCAGATACAGGAACTTGGCGAATTTGAAGGCGGTGAACGCCGTCTTCCACATGTTTGCCTTGGCGATGGTCGCCCCGGCAAATGCCGCGATACATACCGGCGGTGTGATATTGGAGTCCTGGGAGAGCCAGTACACGATCATGTGGGCGGCGATCTCGTTCACACCCAGGTGGGTCAGGGCCGGCACTGCAACCACCGCGGTAATCAGGTAGGCCGCGGTCACGGGTACGCCCATGCCCAGCACCAGCGAGGCCAGTGCGATCAGCAGTATGGTCAGGAACAGCTTGCCATCCGCCAGTTCGATCACGATGTCCGCAAAGGTGAGAATCAGGCCGCTGTATGTCAGCACCCCGATGATGATGCCGATGACGCCGACCGTAGCCCCGATCTTCAGACTGCTCACGGCACCGTCGCGGGACGCCTCTACAAACTCCTTGGGTCCGATGCGCGTGTCCTTGCGGAACCAGCTGACAACGATACAGGTGAAGAGGCCCAGGATCGCCGAGTAGCCGGGGGAGTATCCCGACAGCATGAAAATGGTGATGATCACCAGGGGGAGGATGTAGAACCACTCCCGCTTCAGGATCTCCATCGCGCTTTCTTTGCTTTTTTCACCGACGATATTGTACCGTTTGGCCTCGTAGTGGACCATCACGAACACGCTGAAAAAGTACATCAGGGCCGGGAAGATGGCGACCAGCATGATGTGGGAATAGGCGATCCCGGTGAGCTCCGCCATGATGAAGCCGCCGGCGCCCATGATCGGGGGCATGAACATGCCGCCGATGGAGGCGGCCGGCTCGATTGCACCTGCAACATGGGGTCTGAAGCCCGCCTTCTTCATCATCGGGATGGTAAAGGCGCCGGTCGAAACCGTATTGGCGATGGCACTGCCGGAGATCGATCCGAACAGGCCGCTGGCGATCACCGAAACCTTTCCCGCACCGCCGATCTTGTGACCCACGGCGGCCAGTGGAAAATCGATGAAGAAGCGCTCCGCCCCGCACTTGGCCAGAAAGGCCCCGAAGATCACGAACAGCACCACATAGGTGGCGAGCACATTCGCCATGATGCCGAACACACCGTCGCTTTTGTAGAAAATGCTGGTGGCCAGATCGGGGAAGGTGTCACCGGCGTGGGATATCAGGTCGGGCATGTACTCCCCGTACACCCCAAAGAGCAGCATGAGGCCGCCGATGATGACAAAAACGGATCCAACTACACGCCGTGCCAGCTCGATGCCGATGAGCACGCCGACCATGGCGATGGCTTTGTCCAGGTCCGTCTCGATCCCGGCGCGGTAATTGATGGCTTCGAAATTGGCTATCCAGTAGCCAATGCAGCCAATGGAGGCGGCCATGAAGACATAATCAATGATCCTTCCCCACCAGCTCTTGGACTTGTAGAGCAGGAATACCAGGATATAGGTGATGATTACATAGACGCCACGATGGTACTGGGTTGCCGTCGGTTCCAGGACGGCGGCGTATGAATAGAAAAGGACCAGAAATACCGCTAGGCCATCGAACAACCACTGCTCTACCCGGTGAAGCTGGTTATACATACTTTCCCCCCCGACTCATCGCTGGCGCGAGAATTCGTAACGGGGCCTTCCGGCCCCGTTACCATGGTTTCTATAAACGGATCAGAGCATGCCCTTTTCTTTCCAGAACCTTTCTGCACCCGGGTGCAACGGCGTAACGATACCATTGACACCGGTCTTGATGGCCATATGCTTGAAGGTCTTTTTCTGGGCCTTCATGTGGGCCAGGCCCTCGTCGGTGTAGATCTTTGACAGCAGGTCGTAGACGATATCAGCCGACACCTTGGCATTGGCCACCCACAGTGCCGAGTCCTGGAAGGAGGGCGTATCGGTCTCCACGCCCTTATAGGTCCCGGCCGGGACGGACAACTTTGAAAAGTACGGATAATTGTCGTAGAAGCCGCTGTCCGTGGCATCCTTGCCCAGGTTCACCATTTCAATGTCGTTGGTCTGCGCGGCCATGATCACGGCGCCGCTGGGGAAGGCCGTGAACAGCCAGAATGCATCCAGCTGGTTGTTGCCGAAGGCCGCTGCGGCGTCGTTGTACCCCATGGCGTTGCGCTCGACCTTGTCCCAAACGCCCATGTGGGTGAAAAACAGTTCGCAGTTGGCGAATGCACCGGAACCGGCATTGCCCACGCCCACCTTCTTACCGGCCAGATCCTTGGTGCTCTTGATACCGGATCCCTTGCGCACTACCAGTTGTGCGGGAGCGCCGTAGAGAAAGGAAACCGCCAACACGTTCTCATACTTGTTCGGATCGTTCTTCAGTCTGCCTTCGCGACCGAGAAATACATGCCCGGAATAGACCACGCCAAAATGCATCTTGCCCTTGTTGACCTTGCGCAGATTTTCCACCGAGCCGGCGGACGATTGTGCCTTGAGTTTGTAGTCTTTCGATGCCTTGATTGGGTCGTAGGTCTGCATGGCGTTCGCCACGACCTGGAAGGTGCCGCCTGCCGGGCCGCCGCCAAACACGATGCGCTTGGCGGCCAGGGAAGCAGTGGGAACGGCAACAGCCGCGGCCAGCAGCGCCGCGCCTGCTATTAAAGAGCTGCGTTTTATTTTCATCTGGAAATCTCCTGATTGGTGGATAACATTCTTTTATCTACTTCTGTGTTGTTACAGTGACTTCGGAAGAAGGAAACCGTCTGAAATTTCGGCAAGGAGTATCGCACGGGGCAGACCTTTCCGATAGGTGTACCGTCCTCCTGGCGAATAATTTCAAGCAGGCTACAGAAAAATCGAACTACAGATTTAAGAAGCATCTGATTGCCGTTGCCGATACGGTATTGAGATTCTGCAAACGTCTGTCAGAATCCACCGGATCATCCCTGTTCCGGCCACTCCTTCAGGGGGGACTTGTAACCGTTGTGTGACAATAGCTTAAAAAACGTGTGATTTCCACAAGATGCCGGGATCCGGAGGCAGCAGATCCAGGATTCCAATGGTCGGGGTATCGGAGAACCCGGTCTGATACAATTGGCGTTTTTTCATCCTTGGAAGGCCTGATCCGGAGCAACAGCCTTATGTCCGCACAAGTGATAAAATCTGGAAAATTTGTATCCCTGACCTACAGCATTGCCGACACGGACAGCAATTTGTTGGAGCAGAACGACATTCCGGTGAATTATGTCCATGGTGGAGACACCGAGCTGATCGGCGGCATGGACAGGGCGGTGGCCGGTAAGGCCGCGGGGGACAAAATAGAAATGACGGTCCCCCCGGAAGACGGCTTCGGCCCCCACGACCCTTCGCTTACGTTCACAGACGATGTCGAAAACGTGCCGCCCCAGTTTCGCCGCGTCGGCGCCGAAGTGCAGATGCAGAATGAGGCCGGGGAGGCGAAGGCATTTCAGGTCACCCGCATAGAGGAGGGAAAGCTGACGATTGACGGCAATCACCCGCTGGCGGGCAAGAACCTCGTCGTAAGGGTTAAGATCCTGGAGGTGCGTGACGCCACCATGGAGGATATGGCCCCATCGGGCTCGGGTTGCGCGCTGAACTGAATCCTTAGCCCCATGCCCACCGATTTTACAGGAGACCGGAATACAGCAATGAAACTGGGAGTCGTTATTCTCGCCGCCGGCCAGGGAAAGCGGATGAAATCTGATCTTCCCAAGGTGCTTCATCCGCTGGCCGATCGTCCCCTGCTCGGTCATGTGATTGCCACCGCAAGACAGCTGGAGGCCAGCCGAATCGCCGTGGTATACGGACATGGAGGTGAACGGGTGCCCCGGGCCTTCGTCGATTCCGATCTCATCTGGGCCGAACAGGCCGAGCAGTTGGGTACAGGCCATGCGGTGCAGCAGGCCATGCCCGCCATGTCGGATATGGACCAGGTGCTGGTGCTATACGGTGACGTGCCCCTGACATCGGTGGAGACCCTTCAGCGCCTGATGGGGGCTTCCGAAAACGGCAGCCTGGCCCTGTTGACAGTCGACCTCGATGATCCCCACGGCTACGGCCGGATCGTCCGTGATGCCGCAGACGGCAGGGTGCTCCGGATTGTGGAGCAGAAGGACGCGTCGCCGGCGGAACTGGCGATTCGGGAGATCAATACGGGAATCCTTGTCGCCGGCCGCGAACGGCTCGATTCATGGCTTGGCAGGCTGGAAAACGCAAACGCCCAGGGTGAGTACTACCTCACCGATATTGTCGCGATGGCCGTGGCCGAAGGCGTCTCAGTGCAGTCGACCCAGCCTGGGGACATGTTCGAGGTAATGGGGGTCAATGACCGTCGGCAGCTGTCGCAGTTGGAGCGCCACTATCAGCACATGGCAGCGGACAGACTGATGCAGCAGGGGGTCGCCCTGCGGGATCCGGCCCGGTTCGACCTGCGCGGTACGCTGACAGCCGGGCAGGACGTGGAGATCGACGTCAACGTGTTGATCGAGGGCGATGTCCGGTTGGGCAGCAACGTGCGTATCGGTCCCAACACGGTGATTCGCAACAGCCGCATCGGCGACGATGTAGAGATCTTTGCGAATTGCGTCATCGAGGACGCCCAAGTGGGCAACGGGGGGCGCATTGGTCCCTTCGCCAGACTGCGTCCGCAGACCGAGTTGGCGGAAGAAGTTCATGTGGGCAATTTCGTCGAAATCAAGAAATCCACGGTGGACCGGGGCAGCAAGATCAACCATCTCAGCTACGTCGGAGACACCAGCATCGGCAAGGCGGTGAACATCGGTGCCGGCACCATCACCTGCAACTACGACGGGGCCAACAAGTTTCGCACTGTCATCGGCGATGATGTCTTCATCGGATCGGACACCCAGCTGGTCGCCCCGGTGGAGGTGGGTGCCGGGGCCACCGTGGGTGCAGGATCGACCATCACCCGGGACGTGCCCGAAAACGCCCTGGCGCTGAGCAGGGTGAAGCAGGCCCATATCGGTGGCTGGGAGCGGCCGAGAAAAAAGAAGCAGGAATAGTTGTTCGGGATCGGGATTTTCCAACCCTTAACAGATCCGTTTAACTATCAAATAGTGAGTTTTCGAAAGCTCGGCGTGGTGAAAATGTTTGAGAAGGTCATGGGTAGCTTATCCGATGACCGTTGGCAGCATGGATGCTGCCGTCGAGCGTACAGGGATGTATTCACAGCGTGTCATGGGATGAGTTACCCATGGCCTGCCATTACTCGTTGATAAGAATTAACGAACCTTAAAACAGGCAATTCAGATATGTGTGGAATCGTAGGTGCCATTGCGCATCGTGAGGTTATGCCCATCCTGATGGAGGGGCTCAGACGGCTCGAATACCGGGGTTACGACTCTGCAGGCATTGCCATCAGGGATGCCTCGGCCCATCTGCAGCGGATCCGCTCGGTGGGCAAGGTGGCCTCTCTTCAGGAACTGCTGGATAAAACCGAGATCTCCGGCGACCTGGGTATCGCCCACACCCGGTGGGCAACCCACGGCATGCCGGCGGAACGCAATGCCCATCCCCACATGAGTGGTGAGCAGGTGGCTGTGGTGCACAACGGCATCATAGAAAACCACCGTGAACTCCGTGAGCAGTTGACCGCCGCCGGTTACGTTTTTTCGTCGGAAACCGACACCGAAGTGATCGTTCATCTGTTGGCCAGCGAGCTCGAGAACAACCCCGACCTGTTGCAGGCGGTGCGTGCCACCGCGGCGCGTCTGGTAGGGGCCTATGCCCTGGCCGTGGTAACGCCGGATGATCCCGACCGCCTGGTGGTGGCAAGGGTCGGCAGTCCCCTGGTGGTGGGCGTGGGTGAAGCGGAGAATTTTATCGCCTCCGATGTCTTCGCGCTGCTGCCGGTGACCCAGCGCTTCATGTTTCTCGAGGAAGGGGACGTGGCCGAGATCCGGCGAGACCGGATCCGGGTGTTCGACGATCAGGGGGAGCCCGTGGAGCGCTCCGTTCGGGCCTCCCAGCTGGCCGCCACCACAGCCGACAAGGGGCCCTACAGCCATTACATGCTGAAGGAGATCTTTGAGCAGCCGTCGGTGATCGCCGAGACGCTGGAAGGCCGCATTCACAGGGGCAGGCTGCTGGAGGAGAGCTTCGGCCACGAGGCCAAATGCCTGCTGGATGAGACCCGCGCAGTTCATATCATCGCCTGCGGAACAAGCTATCACGCCGGGCTGGTGTGCAGATACTGGCTGGAGGAAATCGGCGTCCCCTGCTCCGTGGAAGTGGCGAGTGAATACCGCTACCGCAAGGTGGTGGTGTTGCCCGGTACGTTGTTCATCACCATCTCCCAGTCCGGGGAAACGGCAGATTCCCTGGCGGCCCTGCGCAAGGCCCGGGAGGCCGGTTACCTGGGCAGCATGACAGTCTGCAATGTGCCGGAAAGCTCCCTGGTACGGGAATCGGATGTTGCGTTGATGACCCGTGCCGGTCCCGAGATTGGGGTTGCCTCAACAAAGGCGTTCACCACCCAGCTGGTGGCGCTGCGCCTCCTGACCCTCGCCCTGGCGCGCCGCAACGGCCAGACGCCGGAGCAGCAGAAACGGCTGGTGGACGAGCTGCACGCCCTTCCCCGCCAGGTGGAGGTGGCGCTCGAGATGAGCGACGACATCCGTAAGATGGCAGAGGCCTTTGGCGAGAAGCAGCATGCCCTGTTTCTCGGCCGTGGCCCCTTTTATCCCATCGCCATGGAAGGAGCCCTGAAACTCAAGGAGATCTCTTATATCCATGCCGAGGCTTATCCCGCCGGGGAGCTAAAACACGGCCCGCTGGCGCTGGTGGACGCGGAAATGCCGGTGGTGTGCGCCCTGCCCGACGACCCGCTGCTGGAAAAGGTGCTCTCCAACCTCCATGAGGTCCGTGCCAGAGAGGGTGAGCTGTTCCTGTTCAGCGACAAGAGCGTGAAGATCGATCTGGACAACTACCAGAATCTCACCCTGGACGACATCTTTCCCTCCACGGCACCTATCGTCTACACCATACCCCTGCAATTGCTCGCCTATCATACAGCGGTGCTCAAGGGTACCGACGTCGATCAGCCCAGGAACCTGGCCAAGTCGGTTACGGTAGAGTGATCGAGGGTCCCTTCACCCTGAGGGAGAGACGACTCCGGGGAGGGAGGAGATAGGGCGGGCGACGCAGGAAGCCAGAGCCGAGGATGAGGGGGCAGCTGTGGTGGGCTTAATTATTTTTGCGCAGCACGGTGAATCTCTTTACCTGCCTGCCAAATCCTGTAACGGACCTCGAAACCCTCCGGCACATAAACCACAACGGGCAGTTTGCTGTTGTAGCGCAGCAGAAAGCCTTCCCCCCTGACGGCAACGAATCTTTCGGTCTTTTCCTCTCCCGGTGGACAGGCCATTCTGGTGGATGCGGCAACGTCGGAAGCCTCCAGCACGAAATAGGGATAGCCCCAGCCCTGGGCCACCTTTTTCTCCAGCCGGCCGCCCAGCCAGGTCTGGTTGCAGTCTATGGCCATGGCCTTTCCTGCCATGATCTCAATCTTTCGGTCTGCGTCATTCTCCGTGGATGGAATATTGAACACCATCCGGTTGAACCCTGCCTCCGCGGCGGGATAGGGTTTCAGATTGTCCCGCGCATCTCCCGCGATGGCGCCAAGGGGAAGCATGAGTATAAAAGCAATCGTCTTTTTCATGGATTTGTAGCCAGGGTTAGAACGCCATTGACTTCCGTGACATAGATGACTTTGTCGTTAAAGCTATAAAGTAATTTCGGCAAAGGGCTGCCTGTCGCCGGTCTCTTTGTAACCTGATGTGATAGGTGGTTGCCGATATCGGCATGGAGCTGCTCCAGCGTGTCGGCCCTGCCATGAGCCTTGCCCTTCTGGTATTGCTGGATCTCCGACATCTTGTATCCGACAACGATGCCGATGGGCCCGGTGATAAGGAGCGTTGCGACGATTACAAAAACAAATTTCACTGTGGGTTACCGGGGTGAGTCAATGGGGTGCGTTGGCACGACAGCGGCCCTGCGGTGCACCTGGTTATGAGGGTAGCGCCATTATCCAGGGGTTGCCCGGGCGTGCCAACAGGTTTCGAAAGCTCGCTTCCGCGGAACATGATCCTCGGGGCGGAGGATGCGCAGGGGAAGACCCTCCCCCGGTATTGAAAGGGTTACTGCTGAAGCTGTGCGGTCAGACTCTGAATGCTGACCAGCTCTTTCTTCAACTTGCGACGCTTTGGCTTTTTATTCTCGTTGTTCAGCAGCTTCAGAAGCCGCTGCTCGATATCCTGACACTGTTGAACAAAAGATTTTACCTCTTTGTTCTGGTCACACCCCTCCTGGGTGGCCATATCCAGGTGGTAGTTAAGCTCTGCGATGATCTTCTGGGACTTCATTGGATACTTGATCTCCTTAATACTGCTTTCCCTGGTAATTCCCCAGGATTATAGCCCAATTGTAACAGTTATGTTACGGCTAATTTCCCTGTAAAGTGCTCAGATATCAGAAATAATAACAGTTATTCAATAGGTTAAAAATATAGATGCGGGTGTTCTGAATGGCTGGGGCTGTAATACTGCGAAGCCGGTCACCAGTAAGCGGCGACGGTTCAGAAGATCGGGTCGGAGAAGGATCTCAGGTGATAGGAGACGAGAATCCCGCGCTCTCCGCTCTTCTTTGCGCCGATGGGTAGATCGGATCCATCCAGTACCCCGACAAGCAGGTTCAATATGACATCCTCCGGGGCGGCCGTTGAATGGGTCTGTTGCAACCCCTCCCTGACATAATCCATGAGGGAGGCATCAACCGTGAGTTGAATATCCAGTGTCTGTGACATAAAAGATTTGAAAAAGGTGATGCTTCTGATAAATCGGTTGGGCGTTCAGTGGTTTGTGCTGGTGGAACTGGGCTGCATCATCGCGCCCTGTGTGGGAGGCCTGGATAGACCTTGCCACACAGGGTTTGGAATCCAGAGGGCGTGTCGTCAGCCCGCAACCCGTTGATGCTGATAGCGTTTGATGATTTCCGCCATCTGGTCCTTGAGCAGTAGTTTTTCTTTTTTCTTGGTATGCAGGGTGTCGTCTGACAAGGGGATGACACCGATATCCGCTTTGTCCACTTCCTTATTGAGTTCCCGATGACGTTCATACATTGTTTTAAACTCATCATCCTCAACCACCAGCTTTTCGACAATGTCCTTACAGTCACTGAACATCGCTTTCCTCCGAGTTTTCAATAAATTAAGTATCACCTGTAGCCGCGCAAGACACGGCGCTTGGGACACCCTACGACAACTCCAGGGTGTCTGTCACCCCGGGCGGACAAAAAAATCCTTTCGGGCCCCGATTCCCGAGTTGCACCCATGGTCGGCACACCCGTGCCAACATGTTATTCTCTGGCACCTAGGATCTGCCTGTGCCGAATACCGGCAGATGAGGGGAGCCACGATCTATGGATGCTCAGAAACTCGCAAATCATGCAGAGGGGCTGTTCTCATTGCCCGAGGTAAGTAATCGGCTTGCCACTTTGCTGGAGGATGAAAGTTTCGCCCTGCCCGAGATAGCGGAACTCATCAGCTATGATCCTGTGTTGTTGGGCAGATTGCTCACAACGGCAAACCAGGCACCTTATCAGGGGCCTGTGGTAGACAACGTCTCCGAGGCTGTCGCCAGGATCGGCCTCAAGGATCTGCGAACACTGGTTATATCCACGAAGGCCGTTCAGACATTCGGTGACCTGCCCCCGGACCTGGTGGACATGAACAACTTCTGGCACCACAGCGTCTGTACAGGACTTGCGGCGGAATCCCTGGCATTCAAATGTGGGGCAACCGAGCCCACGCAGCTGTTCGTTGGTGGCCTGATGCACGATATTGGTCAGTTGCTGATCTATCAGTTACTCCCCGATCTTGCCAGGCAGGTGCTCGAAAAAGCAAGTGAGTCGGAGTATTACCGATACCGGGCTGAAAAAGAGATCCTGGGGGAAGAGATGACCCACGCCCACGTTGGCGCGGCGCTGATGCGCAAGTGGAATCTGTCGCCTGTCCTGCAGGAGATGGTGGCATTTCACCATGAGCCCCGCAGGGCTGTGAACTACCCCCTGGAGGTTTCAATCGTGCACATCTCCACAGCCATCGCCAGCTGCATGGAACCCAGTTGGAGCAGGGGACAACAGGATATCGCGGTGTTGAATGTCGACGGATTTGCCTGGGAGACGACGGGTCTGTCACCCAAGGTGGTTGAACCCATCGCCGACCAGATCAACATGGAGTCTTTCACGGTACTGGATATTATCGACCCGGATTCCCTGAAGATGTTTTGAAGGTGCTGCCGCGGGCCCGTCCACTCCCTCTGCTGATCAGGAGTGATCCAGTTTCTCTTTCTCCCCCGCGGCCGGCTTCGAGCGTATCACCTCCACCTTGAACTCGGTCAGCAGCGCCGCCAGGGCGCCGATGGCCGCCAGAACCGGTGCCATGATAGTAAAGACACCGCCCACCGCCAAGCCCGCTGTGAGAGGGATCTCCAACAGGCTCTCCCCGTCCGGTTTGCGAATGATTAGCCGGCGCACATTGCCCTCGGCTACCAGTTTCTTGATGCGATCCACCAGTTCATTGCCTGTTACCATCAGGTCCTCAGACCAGTCGCGATCATCTTTTTTCGGTTGTTCGGACATAATCGAGTCTCCTGTTCTTACTATTGTGACTATAGCTCTGTATACGCCAACATCGTTACAATTAGCCGCATGGTAACGAAATCGATAGAAGCAAAACCACAATTTCAACGAATTGGGGTGCCTTGGATCAGATTCTTAATCATTGCACTGGTCGTTACAGCCCTTGCCGGCTGCGCCGCCTCGCCGGAATCCCCGCTGGCCTCGCCCTATTTCGAGCTGGAACCCGGCTCTGTGCTCGAACTGCACAGGGATCTGGAAATCCCGCCTGGAATGGCCCGCATTTTTCTGCAGCGTGGGAAGGTCATCCCCAGAGGGGAGATGAATCAATATGAACCCAGTTGTGATATCGAGGTGCGTGATCTCTCCCAGGAGATCCAGATTATAAGAAAGGGCATTTTTCCCATTGAGAGGGAGCAGTTCGGGCGTGAGGCGGTAGCCGAATCGGGCGGTCTCAAACTGGCATTCTCCGGTGGTTTATGGATGGGCGGCGGTTTTTCGGTCTTTCGTTACAGGCGCTTCTGGTTGCAATCCGATGAGCAGCCACAGGTGATGCGCATGACCTGCCGGGGGACCTGGGAGGAGATCGTCAGGGCCAGGCCCCCTACCCTGCCGGAGATCCGGATAGCCCTGGGTGAAATCCTCTCCATAAAGCAGGATTCGGATGTTCCTTAGGGACGTTCCTTAGGAATGGTCATCACGGAGATACTGGCACGCAACGCCAGGCTGTACGGTACCGAAACCGCCCTGGTCGAGCGCGAGCCGGATACGGGGGGCCGGCGCGAGATTTCCTGGCAAAGCTTCGACGCACAGGCCAGCCGTTTTGCCAACGCGCTT
>JAQYVO010000243.1 GCA_030145425.1 Chromatiales bacterium
GGCTTTTCACCCTGTATGAAGCCTACTGTCATGCGAGCCAACCCCGATGAGGATAACTACCTTCTGGAGAGCCGTGTGCGGGAGAACTGCATGCACGGTTCGGTGGGAGGGGAGGACGTGAGTCCTTCCCTACCCTATCAGAGGTGGGAGGTGGTTTGTCGAGAATGTTGATTGGCCCGCTCAATCAGGATGGGGGCCGAGAAAACGATTGTCGCTCAATTTTTCGGAATCAGACTGACATTGACCGGCATGCTTTCACCTGGGTCATAGGGCAATCTGCTTGTGACCGTATGCCCGGCGTAGCGGTATGTCACCCGGTAACTGGTGACTCGTTCCTGATAATGCATCTCCTCCACGAATCGGCATGATCGCCTGTGCCGGCGTTCACTGCGTCGGATATCCTCGCCAATGGCGGCAGCCGGGGCCTGTTTTCCCACCTCGATGTGTTCGCATACCTGCCTGGTTACCGGCAGGTTTACGGTTTCCAGAATGGGATCCACTCTGACCACCCTGGCCTCGTCCTGAAATACGTTGGCATCTCCGGCCTGGATTGCCGGGATATACAAGCAGCATAGCGCAGAGAGCAGCACTGAACCCTTCGATTTCATGTCATTCTCTCCATTTCATCCATTTCCCATCGATACGGCATCACCGGTACGGAAATCACCTGACACCTGCGGTAAGTTAACGGATTCGATTCCGCCACGCTTTGATTCCCAACTGTGCCAGACGGCGTTTTCCGCTGGCCATTTGTGCCGGATTGTCATAAACCATCAGTACGTCATACCAGCCATCCGATCCGTGATGCCAGTCGAGGCGAACACCCCTCATCATCGGCCGAAAGGTGTCTACGAAGGCTGCTGCACGGTAGGAGCGCTTGAACCGGATAAGAAGCAGTTTCCCGCCGGACCCGATCCTGCCGTCCCCGGAACTGGAACCGGTGGCGAGCACGCTGTCGAGGTGGCGCTTTATGTAGCCGCTGTACCTGACAGCTCCCGCCGGCAGCACTCCGCCCGACACCGGCACCCGGCCCGGACCATAGTTATACGCCCCGAGTGCCCGATGCAGGTTGCCCCCATACCGATTCAACAGCTCCCTGAGATATCGGGCACCTGCGTCCACATTGGTACAGGGTTTCAGCAACTGTTCGCGGCTTTCTATTCCCAGGTGTCGGGCCGTACCGGGCCAGAGAATCTGCATCAGTCCGTAGGCATTCGCACTGGATCTGGCGAGGGGATCGAATGCGCTCTCGCCACGGGCTACCGCAAGCAGAAGGATTTCCGGCAATCCATGTGCCTGTGCTGCAGTCTTGAAACATCTGCCATAGGGAAAAGCTGTCGTCACTTCTGACTGAGACGCCTTTTCCGAGAACAATCGCCATGCACGCTCCAGATCAGACGCTTTCATCGGGGAGTCCGATGAAGTCAAGGCCTGAACCGACACTGAAGCGAGGATGGCAATGAGAGCAGCGGTGGTGCGGATCATGATGGCTGGTCCTATTGAATCTTCAGACCCGTGAGCCTTTCGATCCTTTCTATGGAGGCAAGGCGCTCCGGTTCGCTTAGATAGAGAAGCATGACCTGAAATCTCCCCGATCCTGTCCGTTGAATATCCACGGATACCCCGGCCACGTTGGCCAATTGATCTGCAAATCCCTGTGCCGCACGCATGCTGCGAAAGGGACTCCATAGTTTGAAATGCCGGGCTTGAATCTTCTGCGGTGTGTCTGTGTCCCCGGGTGGAGGGTCGGGAAGCGCTTCATTGGGAACGACTGCTTCGTCATCGTTCTTTTTACCCTCGATGAGCCCTTGAATAGCTGGGATGCCCGTTTCTTTGAACGGCGATTGAACTGATGCCATGATGGGGCGAAGCAGCTGCCCGCCATTATCGGACAGGGCAAAGACAACCGCTCCCGACAAAAGGACCCCCAGTACAAAACCCACTCCTCTCAACATCACCGATCACCCCTCTGCACCGCCCAGGCGATCTGGCCGGGATAGTCCGCTATCAGGTTGTCCAGTCCGCTCAACCAATCGTTCAACCCTTCGGCATGGGGCAGGCCGCCGATCCCCGGCACGCAGGCCTCCGGCAGCAGACTGAGATGTCGCCCCAACCTCTTACCCAATTGCTCCCCATTGACTACGATGGCGTAAAAGGTCGATTCGCCGGATTCGGCCCCGGTCGAGAGGCTGTAGGCTTTCTCTTTGGCGGCAGGCCTTTCAACGGAATCACTGCTGCAGCCCCCCGGATAGATCAAAGAGACCCCCGCTTCCGGTCGGTGCGCGATCACAAACAGTTGATCTGCATTTCGGGTTGTCACTGCCAGAGAATGACAATCTGCGGCGCCTTCCGGACACCGTCCGCCTCTTCCCGGAGTCGATGGTGCTTTGCGTAGTGCCATCCGGGCAATCAAGGGCTTTCGATCTTTACTGTCGGAGATGCGGTGCTTGTCCGGCGTCTGCATCGTGAAATAGGCGGCTGTATCCATACCTGCAAGATGCACGCCGCTTTGGCTGGGGTTGAGGCGAATCCACACCTGCTGGAGATCCGGCTGCAACGGGTAAATCCGTCCACGCAGTACCAGTGAGGCTTCGCTCTCGTTCCCAGTCACGCCCACCTCCTGATAACGGGATAGATTGTTGCCTATCAGTTCCATGAGCTTGGGCAGTGACGGATCTTCTGCGCCCTGTGAGTCCACGTATAGCATCAGCCCGTCTGCCTGCTCCTGCTGGCGCAGCAGACAACTCAGATTGTTCGCAAGATAGTCGGCAGCCAGATCCGTCTGCCCCTTATTGAAGGGGAGCACTCTCAACCCCCGCAGCGCCTCATCGAGCCGGCTGTGTTTCAATGATTCCGTTTCCGCCGCGGTGAGCTGCCCCTGCCAGCTCATGCCGAAACCACTCACCCACTCTTTTCCCTCGATATCCAGGGCACGTACCGAGACACCGTGCCGTCCGTCGGGCAGGCGCCTTGTCTCAATACCCACGTAATAGTTCGCCTCCCGAATACCCCGGCAGTCAACGGCACTCAGTTTGCGGTGATGGTGCGACGGTTTCCGTCCCGGCCGCCAGGGCAGCGTTATGCCGGGGGTATCGAGCAGGGCATCGCGAATCTCCTGACGGATGCCTTCGGTGAGTTCGTCAATATCCGCCTGGACATCGGCACCGTTCAGTTTAACCACCAGGACGGGCTCATCCCTGAATCGTGGGTGTTCACTCAATCTATCGACGAGATAGGGAGCCAGGTCCGCTTTAATCCAATCCTGCAACGGCTGCCCTGCATCGTCCGATTGGAATGGCCGCTGTAATTGATGGATGCAACCGGAGAGCATAACCATCATCAAAATGGCTGCCGGAATCTTGATTTTCATCCATCCCTCCTCTGTGCAACGTCACCCTTTTCCGATATCACGAGGATTCCACCTGTCCCCCCGTTCACCAGGGTTTGGATCCGGGTCTCCGTTTCTTCGGGCAGAAGCACACCCCAAACAGGCGGAGATTCGGTACCCATGGGTGCAACTTTTTCGAAAAAATCCAAATAGACATCGGGTACCGTATTGGGCGACATCTCATGGAATCGATGGGGAAAGGCGGTATCGACGAACCCCGGGCCGTTCTTGCCCCCCAGTAATCGCCACGCCTTGCGATCCCGCATCGCAAAAAACACAACCGCGCCGTTTTGTATAAGCCTTTCCAAGGCGTAAGCGGATTCGAACCTGAGGCTGAACCCCTGCTCACTGTCGATATCCGGATTTCTGTTGCGCGGGTCCTTAACAGGGACCGGTCTGGACAAGGGGCTCGAATCGACAATCGGCATCGGCACCGGCGGTGTTTCTTTCCTGGCCTGAGACTGGCCGTTGTCCCGAACCTTGTGCGGGGCATCTTTGATGAGCTGGTTTGCTTTCATCGACTCTATGCGGGCCGATTGAAGCTGCTGCTGAAGTTGACGCACCTGTTTTTTCAGATGCACAGTCTCAAACTTTGTGTCTGATTCGATTTCAGACTTACCCTGGGCCTCTACACCGTCCAACGGCAGCGTGCGCACCAGTGCGAATATCGCCGTCAGGCAGAGCCCCAGGATTGCCATGAAACGCATGACGTCTGTCTGCAGCGTCTCACCGTCCGATGCAGAGCGGCTGTAAAAACGTGAAGTGGCGGGCCCTGATAGAAATCTGCTCATCCTTGATCCTCTGGTGCACCGGATGTATCGAAACGGCGCATCGGCGCGGATCTCAGTGATTGGCGTATGTCGTTTAGCAGAAACTCGACGCGCTCCGACTGAATCTGTTCTCTTGTTTCATAGTACCGATTGAGCCGGGCACCGATGCGCAGGGTCTTGATCAGACGCATCAGATACCCACCCGCACCGCCCAGGATCGTGGTCGACAGGGCCGTCAGAATGCCACCGTCGACCAGCCTTTCGAGCACGGTGATCGCTTGCCCACCGTCGATCTGGCCGGGTGTACCCAGTGCATGCAACAAGGCACCGCGCATACCGACGGCGGTCCAGATCACGCCGATGCCGAAGAACAGGCTGATCCAAACGTCTGTGAGACTCTCAAACTGCGCCACCCGCTCCGGCGGCTGCTTCTCGTCCAGACAGCGGATCAGTCTGCTCAGGCCGTCGAGAAAAAATCCCAGTGTAAGCGCAAAGGGCACAATCGATAGACCCAGATTGTTATGCATCCAATCGAGAACGGTTGTCAGCCCCGGCCATTGGTTTGCCGTTAAGGCAACCTGGCCGAAAACTGTAAGCAGGTACAAGGCAAGGAAGCCAAGTAAGAGGCTCACGGCAGCACCTGTAAAGAGGCCATGGATGAATCCGTTTCGATCCTGACACCTCATTCCCATTCACCGTGTCGGACCACAGGCCATGCAGGTCGCTTCCAGAACCAGCTCCGCCTCTCGGTACAACTGATGTGCACGTTGATAGGACCTTCTGTCGCCGCTGACCTTGAGCAGCCCTGTCTCCTTGTCCGAGAGTTCCTCCTTCATCTCCCGCATCAGATCCGGCTGACGGGGACAGGCCGCCGAACAGACGCTGTACTCCCCTATCATGGAGACGTACTTGATACCGAAATAACGGTTGTAGACCTCCCTCGCCTGCCGCTTGCTGAGCAGACCCTCCTCATTGGCCCAGAGCAGAAAGTCACTGAACTTCGCCTTATTCTCCTTGCCGGGATCACCTTCAGCGATCGCCAGCAACCGGACCAGGTAGTCATCGAAACGCGCCTCGCAACCGGTTTCCAGGTCGAATCTTGCGGCACTCATCGCCTGGTCCAGGTTGTGGCCGCTCGGCGGGGAACAGGCGGTTTCATGGGAAGGATTGCTGTTGCATGCGGACAGCAGGCCTGCCAGGGCAGCTACGAAAAATAATCTGACGATACCGATGTTCTTCATTGGAGTTTCTCCGGCTTGTTTAGGGACTTCTGATTAGTTTTGGGCACTCAGTCGCCAACCATGAATTGATCAGAGGTTCCCTAAAGTTTAAGGGGGCTTTGGAATTCATCGTCGGGACGGCCGGGTGCGGCCTCCGCGATCGGCATGACCTCTTCCTCTTCACCAAACAGGATCGCTTTGACCCCTGCGACCACCTCCTGCATCTCCGGCGTGATGGTGCCGAACGACTGGTTGAGCTGCTCCATCAGTGTTGCCCGGTTGATCTCCTCACGGGTACGGGCGATGAGCTGGGAGGTTTCCTGCATGTCCAGATAGATATCGGAGGCCACTACGGCCATTGAGGCGTTGGCCTTCGTGCCCGGACGGGCAACAAGTTTGTAATACTGGCTGAAGCGGGTGCTCAGCCTCATTCCCGAACGACCCCGCAGCGCCGGCTTCTGATCTTCGGCCTGCCCTGTCTGTTCACCCAGGATCAATTCCTGAAGAGACCATGGGGTTTTTTTCCTGCCAAGTTCCTTGCGCAGTCGTTTTTCCAGACTTTCGGACGTGCTGTTTACCGCCTGTTCCATCTCCGGTAGGCGATCCGCCATGATGCCCAGCATCTCCAGGTAGGTGTCGCCCAGTTGGCGGGCGATGCGCTCACAACCCGGATCTCCCTCACCGCCCTCGCACTTGCTGCCCTGGTAGAGCTGTTGCTGCTGATCCAGTCGCTGGATAACCGGCTGGAGTCCAGTCTCCATCTCTTTTGCGACGTCACCCGTATGCCGGATCTCCTCCAGCACTGTTGTGGGAAAGAGCTTGATGGTGGGTGCCTGGCCAGCCATCGCATTTGACAGTGGCAGCATCAACAGCCCGCCAAGCGTAAGTAAAGGGATCAGATAACGGGGATTTTTGCAGGGATCTGATACGGGAACGTTCATGCAACACCTCCTTGACAGTCTGGTTAACAACTAGACTAGTCAGGCGTTCCTGAACGGCTGCTGAACGGAGTGGAGGAGGAAACGCAAACAGCGGGTATTCAACCCGGGTCAGCGCGCGAAACGGAAAAGCTGTCGGAGATGGATTCCCGGGGCGCTATGCGCTGTCCCACCGCTTTATCAGAGAGAGGATCATTCTTGCCGCCTCCGGCACTGCTGGGGCGACGGCGGCGGTGGGGGCCTCTCCCCAGTCCAGGGAGAGGGGCTGTATCCCGATCAGGGCACGTTTCTGCGGAAAGTGGTCCGACAGGCGCGCGATATCCAAAAGGTCGGTCAATCCAACTTCATGCACGCTCTTGCGATTCCCCTTCAGATAGCTGTCCATATCCGTATCTTCGAAGCAGGTAATCTCTCCGGGGTTCAGGCCCATGTGGGTGGCATCCACGACAATCAGACGCTGGTGAGCAGCCAGTTCACCTGCGAGCACAAAACTCAGCGTACCTCCGTCCAGGAAGGTAATATCGGGGGAGTCCGGGCAGTCCTCCTGGAGCCGGTGGATAACATGGATACCCACACCTTCATCCGTCAGGAGATTGTTCCCAATTCCGAGCACCAGGGTTTTGGTCATGATTGTGCTAACTGCCTCACATTTACGGCTCATCAAAACTGAAAACACAACATATTGTGTTTTCAGTTTTTTCTTGTCGATTCCATCACTTAGAGATTCAGTAGTTATTTAACCTCTTGAAATAATTATATATATTCATTCTCTAATACACAAAAACGTTACTTGACACGGGCTGTTTGAGGCAATAATCTTCGCCGAAACAAACACTATATCTTGTGTTTTACAGGAAGATTCGCTTGCCTCAACACAAGATATGGTGAAAATAATCAATGGGGCTCCTGCGGTAGCCCGCTTCCGTTTGCCTATAGTATCGAGAACCCAGGGGACCACCTGAAATGAAGACCGTTCACTTAAAAGCCGTACCTTCCACTACCGCTGAGATCCCCCTGCAGGAAGCCTCATTCGACATCTGGAAAACCAAGTACCGACTCAAGGCAAAGAATGGCACACCGATCGACCAGGATATAGACGGCACCTATCAGCGTATCGCCAGGGCACTGGCCGAAACCGAAGAGACAGAAGATCTTCAGAAGAAATGGGACGAAAAGTTTCTCTGGGCCCTGCGCCACGGGGCCATTCCCGCAGGACGCATCACTTCCAATGCCGGTGCCCGGAAGCACAAACCGGCCACTTCGACCATCAACTGCACCGTCTCGGACACGATCCACGACTCCATGAACGAGATTCTGGGCAAGGTTCATGAGGCTGGCCTTACGCTCAAGGCGGGCTGCGGCATCGGCTATGAGTTCTCGACGCTGCGACCCAAGGGGGCCTATGTGAGCGGCGCCGGCGCCTACACCTCCGGCCCCCTCTCCTTCATGGATATCTACGACAAGATGTGTTTCACCGTATCCTCCGCCGGCGGACGACGCGGCGCCCAGATGGCCACGTTCGACATCGGGCATCCGGATGTCATGGAGTTTATCCGCGCCAAACGAGAGAACGGAAGGTTACGGCAGTTCAATCTGTCGCTGCTGATCACCGAAGAGTTCATGGAAGCGGTGAAGGCCGATCGAAAATGGGACCTCGCTTTCCCCGTCACCCAGACAGAGGCCGAAACAGACGGCCTGGACCTGGGCAATCCCGAGCAGGTCGCCTGGCGTGACTGGCCTCACAAGAACGACTATGTCGTCGACGGCACCGGCAAGGTTGCCTGCAAGATCTACAAGACCATCCGGGCGAGACGGCTCTGGGATGTCATCATGTCCTCCACCTACGATTACGCCGAACCGGGGTTCATTCTTATCGACAAAGTAAACGATATGAACAACAACTGGTTTTGCGAAAACGTGAGGGCGACCAATCCTTGCGTCACAGTCGATACCTGGGTGCAGACAGACCTTGGCCCCAGACAGGTTCGGGACCTTGTGGGAACCACTTTCCGGGCACGGGTGGACGGTAAAGACCACCAAAGCGGCAACGAAGGTTTCTTCAAGACTGCCAGGAAATCCGTGGTTGCCCTGCAAACCAGCGAGGGTTACGGTCTTCGTTTGACCGAAGACCATCGCATCCGCCGGGTCAAGCGGTTCGCCCGATATATGACTGAAGTCGAGTGGTGCGAGGCCGGTGAACTTCGTCCCGGAGACAGAGTCCTGCTCAATAATCATCGTGATAACCAGGAGTGGCCCGGGAATTACAGCCGAGAGGAAGGTTACCTGATGGGTCTGCTGGTAGGGGATGGCACCCTGAAATCGGATAAAGCTGTCTTGTCAGTATGGAGACAGCCGGCAGTTGCAAACGGTGTTGATGCAGGCCTTACTTCAGGTATACAGGCAGTAATGGCGGAGGCGTTGTCGGCCGCACAAAGGCTCCCGCATCGTTCTGATTTCTGTGGCTGGCAGCAGCAGATTTCCAACAGAGGCGAGTACCGCCTTTCGCTCGGTGCCGTCCGGGATTTGGCGAAAAACCTCGGCATGCGCCCCGGTGAGAAGCAAATCACACCGATATTGGAACGGACATCCAGCGGTTTCTATCGTGGCTTTCTCAGGGGTCTTTTCGATGCAGACGGTTCGGTTCAGGGGAGTCAGTCCAAGGGTCTGAGCGTCCGCCTGTCCCAGTCCGATCTGGAACGGCTGCAAGCGATACAGCGAATGCTGCTGCGACTGGGTATCGCCTCGACCATCTATCGAAACCGGCGACCGAGCGGTATGTCCAGATTGCCGGACGGCAAGGGTGGTACTTCCCTTTACCAGACCAAACCGCAGCATGAGCTGGTTATCTCCGGGGACAATCTTCAGTGTTTCGAATCATGCATTGGCTTTGCTGACAGCGATAAGGCAATGCGCTTGCGGCAGCTGCTCTCCAGTTATCAACGCACTCCCAATCGTGAGCGGTTTGTGGCACGGGTGGAAGCCGTAAACGCTGACGGTGAAGAAGATGTGTTCGATGTACAGATTCCCGGCATCAATACCTTTGATGCCAATGGACTGCATGCACACAATTGCGGTGAACAGCCCCTTCCTCCCTACGGTGCCTGTCTGCTCGGCTCCATTAATCTCACAAAGTTCGTACGCAATCCGTTCAGCAAAGATGCCTATTTCGATTGGGACGAATACCGGCAGCTGGTAGGCGTGTTCACCCGCATGCTGGACAATGTGGTGGAGATCAACGGGCTTCCGCTGGAGGAACAGCGCAACGAAATACTGAGAAAACGCCGGCATGGTATGGGATACCTTGGGCTTGGATCGACGTTGACCATGCTGGGCATGGGATACGGGGACGAGGACTCTTTGGAGTTTACCGAACGCGTCACCCGGGATCTTGCCCTGGAGGGTTGGCGAACCGGGCTTGAACTGGCCCGGGAGAAAGGCCCTGCCCCGATCATGGAGGAGGAGTTCGAGGTGACGGCGGAAATGCTCACCCAAAGGCCGGAAATGGTGGTCGATGACTGGAGCGTGGGTGACAGGATCAAGGGCAAGGTTCTGCATGCCCGCTACAGCCACTACATGCAGCAGTTGGCCGGGGAGGATCCCGAGTTGGTAAGCGACCTGGCCGAGACCGGCTGCCGGTTCACGCATCACAGTTCCATCGCACCCACCGGTACCATCTCCCTTTCCCTGGCGAACAATGCCAGCAACGGGATCGAGCCCAGCTTTGCCCACCACTATTCCAGAAACATTATCCGGCAGGGCAAGAAATCCAAAGAGAAGGTGGACGTTTACAGTTTTGAACTGCTGGCTTACCGGGCGCTGGTGAACGCCAAGGCGATGCCATACACCGAGGATGAAGAGGAAAAACTGCCGGATTACTTTGTCTCGGCAGATGAGATCACGCCGAAACAACACGTGGACGTCCAGGCGGCCGCCCAGAAATGGATCGATTCCTCCATATCGAAGACCGCCAATGTACCCACCGACTATTCTTACGACATGTTCAAGGACATCTACCTGTATGCCTATGAGAAGGGACTGAAGGGATGCACCACCTTCCGCTTCAACCCCGAGGCGTTCCAGGGGGTGCTGGTGAAGGAGCAGGACCTGGAAAACACCACCTACAGATTCACCCTGGACGACGGTACCCAGGTAGAGGTCAAGGGCAACGAGGAGATCGAATACGACGGTGAGATACACACGGCCGCGAATCTGTTCGATGCCCTGAAAGAGGGCTATTACGGCAAGTTATGATCTGAACGAACCGGGAGTTGGGCCCGGTGTTGATAGACACTGAATTTGTGCGGTATGCCAGGCGACCGCGAATAAAGAGGATTGGAACGAGATGACCATCAAGATCGATCGCAAGATTGTGGATTATGACGTCGCTAAAGATGATCAGGAGCAGGAACTGGCCCGGGCCAGACTGGAAGAAGAAAACATTGTCCAGATGCATGAGAAGGTGGCCCGGCCCGAGATGTTGTTCGGATCCACCTACAAAATCAAGACGCCGCTGTCCGAACACGCCCTCTATGTGACCATCAACGACATCATTCTCAACCGGGACACACCCCACGAAATGCGTCGTCCGTTCGAGGTGTTCATCAACTCGAAGAACATGGACCACTTCCAGTGGATTGTGGCGTTGACCCGGATCATCTCCGCAGTTTTTCGCAAGGGTGGGGATCTCTCTTTTCTCGTTGAGGAACTGCGATC
>JAQYVO010000261.1 GCA_030145425.1 Chromatiales bacterium
CGACCCGAAGCAGACTACAAGGTGGGCGTTCTATCGCCCTTAGCTAAAATGACCTGCATTCTCTTGAACCACGTTTTACGAGGATTGGTTTTTGACTTGAGTGTATCTTTGAGATAACAGGAACATGAAAAAATCCCCTGACATTCTCAGTAGGTCCCTTGTAGGAGCTTCCCTTACATCCCTATTTGTATTCTTCTTGTTTTCGTCTGTGTTTACCGGAAATCTGGGGCCTATCCCGGCACTCATATATGGTCCCATTGCATTTTTGGTGGCATTTGTCGTTTTTTTGTTTATCGAAACTCTTCTTACACGGCAATCACGCAAGACCAGAAAGCGAACCTATCTTGTCGTATTTGCAATTAGTCTCGCCCCGGTTGTGATTTATATAGGAATTAATCCTCAAGACTTCACTCGCGCAGGGAGAATGGAGCATGCTGCGCCATTGACTGAAGAAGAGGAGTTGCTACTCAAGTCTACGCGCTTAAACTTTCGAGTCGGCGTAGTGAATACAGGACGCCCCTCGGTTTACACTAGAAGTCTCATAGGAGAGCTTCAGGAAACGTGCCTTTTCATAGAAGTAGGTGATGATAATGAGCTTGAAAAAGCCGATGTACTTGCCACTATGAAAGGAGCATTTTGGGATGACAAGCACGGATTTACATTCATATTCCACTTTCCTGAACATCCGAGTGAAGGGGTTGAAATTAGGGTCTTCTATAAGTTGAGTTCTGGAATGTCTCGCGGGGGCAGAGATCAGAGACAGTACATAGATCGTTTGTCCGTAGAGCTAATCAAAGCTTCGCAGACCCTTTTTGGCCAGAGTGAACTGGTTATTATTGACCCTTCGATTGTTCAAGCTGATGAGCAAGTAGATTGCAGGAGGCATTAAAAAATACCTGGGCTGTCATTGATGGCTTAACTCTTTGGAAGTAACAAGTTAAGTGCCGCTCCTGGCCGAACTGGGAGATTGTATACATCACGAAAACAAGCCCAACCAGTTCCGGTAACCGCCGATCAGCAGAACATGGTCGATCCGGCACCACTTTGGCCGAGTTCGACCCACTGCGGCCATTGGGGTTTTCTGTAAAAGCAGCTAAAAGTCTGCTCATTCTTACTTGGTGGTTCGCCATGCGTATGAAATTTTCCTGCTGATACACGTCAGTGCAGCGTTTCCGATGCAGGTGTAAGCTGATGGGCGTTATCGGGCTGTAGGGCCGCATTTCATGTCGCTTTACCACGAACTCAAACGACGCAACGTCCACCGCATGGCGGCACTATATATGGCAGCGGCCTGGCTCGTGATGCAGGTGGTGGATGTTGTCGAAGGTAAGCTACCGTTGCCTGATTGGATGGGCAGTGCTGTACTCGCAGTGCTCCCGGCTTCCTCTGGACCACCGCCAGGTAATGTCGCCAGTCATAACTGGTCTTGCCGGGACTGGAGTGATCACGGCTGAAGACGCGTTCGTGCTCGGCAATCACTTCAGCACATGCAACCATCACCAGCCGATTCTACTTCGTCGGGAAAGGGCAAGCCCATCCCCCGGCCGGTCCACGTAGTTGGACCAAGACCAGGAGATGGCGAACAACCTTGGTTGTTGAGCAACGAGGCGACGAAGCAAAAGGCCAGGTCTGGCGGCAACAGAACATGGAGGGAGCGCCGAGACCGTATCGGCACAACCCTCGTCCCCCACTCTTCGAGCTTCTTTGCCGTTGTGAATGCATGTCGATTCTGAGCTGATTCACGCCGATCTGGTGCTGTGACTATCATGCGCAGCACCAGTTTGCGGTGGTCTCAAATGGACTTCGTTAGCCGATGCCAGTCTCTGCGAAGGTCGTAGTGCCTACTCAGAAGGCGTGTTTTCCCGCTCCGTTTTGAACCGGTCCAGATTCGCATTGAAAAGGTCGTACTGCTGATCCCCAACTCGCTTGGCCGTCTTCACCGCGGTGGTGTAGTTGACGAGGGCTTCATCCAGCAGTCCGGCGTTCTCGAGGCCTTCGGCAAGGCTGTCGTAAACGTTGGCGGAATCGGGGTAGAGCTCAACGTTATAACGGAAGATCTTGATTGCGCCTTCGCTGTCGTCGTTTCCGAGGGCCTGGTAACCCATCATGTTGACTTGCGCCTCAGCGGGATGAACAGTGAAACCATAACGTGAGGAAAGCCCGGAGAAGTGCGCCTTGAGACCGTCGATTCCACCGTTGAACCTCCCGGTTTCGGGGTCTCTAGGCAGATTCCAAGGCGAGAAGACTTTCCGCAGGCCCCAGTACTGGGCTCGCATGACCACCGAGCCGTGGGTCTCGTCAGGGAGGCTTCTGACCTCCCAATCAAAGCCTTCCGCCTCAGCATCCTGCAGAGCCTTTTCGAAGCGGTCGAGCAGGTTTGGCCTCGGATCGCCTTCCTCTTCATTGCCCATGGCTACGAAAAGCGTCGTTTTGACCTCGGAGCGGTCGGCGAAGAACGATTGTGCCTGCCTCAGCGGCAACTCCTCGTCCCACAACAGGCTCGGACTGATGGAGAGCACGGAGTGGAACATGTCCGGCCTGCTGAAGAAAGCGTTGAGGGCGAAAAGACCGCCGAAGGAGTGACCACTGAAAATGCGATACGGTTTCGTGCGGAAGTTCTTCTCCACGTATGCAAAGAGCTCATCCTGGAAAAAGTCGAGAAACTTCGAGGCGCCCCCGCTTGTGGGAAATTCACGCTCGGTGCCATCGTCGTTGGTCATCACGGCGTTGGTCGGGGTCAGATCTCGTGTGCGGTCGGTATTGGTCACGCCGACGATGATCACCTGCGGCATCAGCCCGTTTTGACTCAGGAAATCAACCGTTCCGCGGGTGTGGGTCAGGTGTCCGTCGCCATCGGTCATGTAAAGCACCGGAAAGCTCTGGTCGCCTTGGTCATAATCCGGAGGGGTGCTGACAAGGATCGTGCGTTCCTCACCCATGATCTTCGACTGAATCTTGATGGTCTCGCCGATAACAATGGGTTCGCCGGCAAAAGCTGAAATACTCGCCAGGAATAAACAGAGAACTAAGCAGACTGATCGTTTCACGGGACCTCCAGAGGCTGACATATTAAATATTGGGGAGTATAGGAATCATTAAAGCCATATTGCCACAAATCTGCACATATTAAACAGCGCATTAGATCAGCACTTCGGTCAATTCACCAAAAATTTTCTCACCAGCTAAGTGGTTAAAACTGGATTCTGCTCTTTTAACGCTCTTTTTCACGTCAAACCCAATGACCGGGCAAAAAAACCCATACTGCTACCGATTAGCTACCGATTAGCTACCGATTAGAAACAGCGGGTCTTGGTTTGTCTTTTCAAACGAGCAAACCCACCGTCGGCGAAGCTCGACAATCCGGCAACAGTGCTGTTGCTGCAGAAGTCGCATTGTTGTCCAGGTGAGCGAGTATTTTCCGAATAACTGTTGGGTCTTAAATGCTGGCAATTACCATGACGAAACTGGCACATTCGCTACGTTTTTTAGTTTGCTCGAAGGACTCCTTTTGGCCGAACTGAGA
>JAQYVO010000301.1 GCA_030145425.1 Chromatiales bacterium
CCCCCGCTTCACCGAACTCAAGGGTGAAGACGGCAAGGCCATCTATCCCGATGCAGCCGAATTCCACACCCTGCGCGTGATGCCGCCTCCGGGCATGCACTACGATACCGACACCCTGCGCAAGTTCTGCGATATCTGGGAGAAGTATGGTTCCGGCCTGATCGCCTTCCACGGCCAGTCCGGCGATATCATGTTCCAGGGCTGCAATACGGCCAACGTCCAGCCAGCCTTCGACGAGCTCAACGATATGGGCTTCGACCTCGGCGGTGCCGGCCCGGCTGTACGCACCGGCATGTCCTGTGTCGGCGCTGCGCGCTGCGAACAGTCCTGCGTCGACGAGGGGCGCACCATGCGCATGCTGGTCAACAATGCCCTGGACGACATGCACCGTCCGGCGCTGCCGTACAAGTTCAAGTACAAGGTGTCGGGCTGCCCCAACGACTGCATGGACTCGGTGCAGCGGGCGGACCTGGCGACTATCGGCACCTGGCGTGACGATATGAAGGTGGACCAGGCGGAGGTGAAGGCGTTTGTTGCCGACAAGAGCCGCAAGTACGTGATCGACAACGTGATCACCCGCTGCCCGACCAAAGCGCTGTCGCTCAACGACGACGATACCCTGGCGGTGGACAACAAGAACTGCGTACGCTGCATGCACTGCATCAATGTCATGACCAAGGCGCTGTCGCCGGGTGACGACAAGGGCGTCACGCTGCTGTGCGGCGGCAAGCGCACGCTCAAGATCGGCGATCTGATGGGTACGGTGATAGTGCCGTTTCACAAGCTGGAGACCGATGAGGATTTCGAGTGGCTGGAGGAACTGGCGACCGAGATCCTGGATTTCTTTGCCGAGAACGCCCTGGAGCACGAGCGCACCGGGGAGATGATCGAGCGTATCGGCCTGACCAATTTCCTCGAGGGTGTTGGCCTGGAGATCGACCCCAACATGATCGCCCAGCCGCGCATGAACCCCTATTTCCGCGCCGACGGCTGGGAGGATGAGGCCGCCAAGTGGAACGAGCGCAAGGCCGCTCAATAAGGCACTTACAGTCCGGTCTGCTTAGGCGGGCCGGATGCCAGAAACAGAATTCAGATAAGTATTCAGGAGGTTACAATGGCTGAAGCACCTCGCATGCCGATTGAGAGTGGCGTACCGGAGATGGACAAGTACCTGCACCCGGTGCTGAAGAAGAACTACGGCAGTTGGGCCTGGCACGAGCGTCCCCGTCCCGGTGTCCTGCACCATGTCGCCAAGAGCGGTGACGATATCTGGACCGTCCGCGCCGGTACCCAGCGCCAGATGGACGTATACACTATCCGCAAACTGGCCGACATCGCCGACCAGTACGCCGAAGGCCACGTCCGTTTTACCATCCGTTCCAATATTGAGTATATGGTCTCCAAGGAGTCCATGGTCCAGCCCCTGATCGACAAGCTCAACGAAGAGGGCTTCCCCGTTGGCGGCACCGGTCCTTCGGTATCCATGGTGTCCCACACCCAGGGCTGGCTGCATTGTGACATCCCCGGCACCGATGCCTCGGGTGCCGTCAAGGCGCTGATGGACGACCTGCACAAGGAGTTCATCCGGGAGGAGATGCCCAACCGCGTGCACATCACCACCTCTTGCTGCCAGATCAACTGTGGGGGGCAGGGTGACATCGCCATCAATATTCAACACACCAAGCCGCCCAAGATCGACCATTCCCAGGTGGCCAATGTCTGTGAACGCCCCACGGTCGTGGCGCGCTGCCCGGTGGCGGCGATCCGCCCCGCCATGGTCAACGGCAAGCCGTCCCTGGAAGTGGACGAGAAGAAATGTATCTGCTGCGGTGCCTGTTTTCCACCATGTCCGCCGATGCAGATCAACGACCCGGAGCACTCGAAATTTGCGATCTGGGTAGGTGGCAAGAACTCCAATGCCCGTTCCAAGCCGACTTTTCACAAGCTGGTCGCGGCCGGCGTACCCAACAATCCACCCCGCTGGCCGGAGGTCTCGGAGGTCGTCCTGAAGATTCTCAAGGCCTACAAGGAAGATGCCAAGGATTGGGAACGTATCGGTGAGTGGGCGGAACGTATCGGTTGGCCACGCTTCTTCGAGAAGACCGAACTGCCCTTTACCAAGTACCACATCGACGACTGGCGCGGCAGTCGCGGCAACCTGAACGCCTCGACGCACATCCGGTTCTGATCGGGCCTTGCAATTAAAAAGGGAGAGCGCATGAAGCTTTCGATTCAAATTAACGAAGGGCCCTATCAGCATCAGGCGTCTGATTCGGCTTATATGTTCACAAAGGCAGCCCTGGAGAAGGGACACGAGATTTTCCGCGTCTTCTTCTACCACGACGGCGTGGGTAATGGCACACGCCTTACCACACCACCCCAGGACGACAGAAACATCGTCAACCGCTGGGCGGATCTCGCCGATGAGTACAAATTAGATATGGTGGTATGCGTTGCCGCGGCCCAGCGCCGCGGTATCGTGGACGAGGGGGAGGCGGAGCGAAACAAAAAGGACGCTACCAACATCCAGCCCCAGTTCCGTATCTCGGGTCTGGGCCAGCTTATCGAGGCGGCAGTTCAGTCTGAACGACTGGTCGTCTTCGGTGATTGAGATACAGGAGATTTAGCAATGTCTGAACAGATCAAAAAATTCCTGTACCTCAATCGCAGGGCGCCTTACGGAACCATCTACGCCTGGGAGTCACTCGAAGTGGTTCTTATCGGTGCGGCATTCGACCAGAAGGTGAGTCTTGCCTTCGTCGATGACGGCGTCTTCGAGATCGTCAAGGGACAGGATACTTCGGAAAGCGGTTTCAAGAACTTTTCTCCCACTTATGCGGCGCTGGGTGACTACGACGTCAATCAGCTTTTTGTTGAGAAGGAATCTCTCGAAGAGCGGGGTCTGTCCATTGACGACCTGATGCATCTGACCTGGGAAGACGAGGACGAAGACTGGGCGGAGAAGGACTCCATCCGCGTCGTCAGCCGTTCGGAACTGTCGGAAATCATGGCCGACCAAGACGTCGTATTCAGCTTCTGAGGGGAGATTTTCGTCATGAGTGAATTGCATACCGTAAACAAATCGCCTTTCGAGAAGAATTCGTTCGATTCCTGTATGGGGCATGTCCTGGATGGCAGTGCCGTGCTGTTGTACGAAGACGGCGTCTATGCCGCCATCAAGGGTACGGCCATGGAAGGGAAGGTGACATCCGCACAGGGAGTCAAGTTCTATGTGCTGGGACCTGATATTAAGGCCCGTGGCATCGATGCAGCGCGGCTGACCGACGGAATAGAGATCGTCGACTACGCAGGTTTCGTCGACCTCGCAACCGAGCACGATAAAGTGGTGGCATGGGTCTGAATTCCCTGCACTTGTTTTATAACACCTGAACCTAGGAGAAATATTATGGCTATTGAAGCGGATGGAAAATCCTTTGAGACCGATGAAGAAGGCTACCTGGTTAATCTTAACGACTGGATACCCGGTATTGCCGCTGTGATGGCGAAGGAAGACGATCTGGAGTTGACCGACGAGCATTGGGAAATCATCAACTTTCTCCGTGAGTATTACGAAGAATATCAGATCGCCCCCGCGGTCCGTGTTCTGACCAAGGCTGTCGGTAAAAGAATGGGCAAGGATAAGGGCAACAGCAAGTACCTGTATTCCCTGTTCCCTTATGGCCCGGGCAAGCAGGCCTGCCGCTTCGCCGGACTACCCAAGCCGACCGGTTGTATTTGAGCCGCTCGTAAAGGCCGGGGGGTTCTAATGCTCCCGGCCTTTTATCACCGACGGAGGAGTGCGGGAACATGTCGTATTTTTTTGCATTGCTGTTCATTTTTGCGACCCTGGTACTGGTAGTCGGCCTGGCCCGAAAAATTATTCAGTATGCCAGGACTCCCGCACCGTTAAAGATTCCCACCACACCGGCTCCCGTAACCCGGTCCGGCGTGGTGCTGCGTATGTTTCGTGAAGTGGTATTCTTTGAGAGCCTCTTCAAGGCCACCAAGTGGACCTGGCTGTTTGGGTGGATGTTTCACATCGGCCTCCTGCTGGTCCTGCTGCGCCACCTGCGCTATTTCGTCGAGCCCACCTGGCTTCCTAACTGGATGTGGTTCCTGATCGAGCTCATACAGCCTTTCGGGATCTATGCTGCTTTTGCCATGGTGGCAGGGCTTTTGGGGCTGTTCATTCGGCGGGTGTTCGTTGATCGAGTGCGGTATATCTCAGCGCCTTCGGACTATCTCTGGCTACTTCTGCTGGGTTTCATAGGCGTCAGCGGACTTATTATGCAGTTTGTTTCCCGCACCGACGTGGTGATGGTGAAGCAGTTCTTCACGGGTTTAATGACCTTCAGCTGGGGGCAGTTGCCTGTAGATTTTCCGCTCATCGTTCACTTGCTCCTGGTGGCGGTCCTGATGATCCTGTTTCCTTTCAGCAAGCTGTTGCATGTGCCGGGCATCTTTTTCAGCCCGACCCGCAATCAGGTGGATAATCCCCGGGAGAAGCGTCACATCGCCCCCTGGGCAAAAGCGATGGAAGAGTAGATCCGATCTTTACCAAGCCAATGAGGGCATTACATGGCTAAGGCTAAATTCGAGACCCCGGAACTTCAGGAGTACGTGGAAGTACCGGAAGTCCAAGAAGGCACGATGGCGCACCTCAGCCCGTTTGTGGCGAAGCCGGATCATAATACTGATCTGAATTTCCCGGGTGAGCTGGTTGACGACTGGCACGAAAAAGCTTTAGCAAAGCTGGACGACCTGCGTGGTCGCTACCGATCTCTACAGGTCTACCTGGACTCCTGCGTAAAGTGTGGCGCCTGTACCGATAAGTGCCACTATTTCCTGGGCACCAAAGATCCGAAGAACATGCCGGTGGGCAGACAGGATCTGCTCAGGAAGGTGTATCGACGCTACTTTACCCTCCCCGGTAAGCTTTTTCCCAAGCTGGTGGGCGCGGAAGACCTGACCCGCGAGACCCTGGATGAGTGGTACAGCTACTACCATCAGTGTTCCCAGTGCCGCAGATGCTCGGTGTTCTGCCCCTATGGCATAGACACCGCCGAGATCTCCATGGCGGCACGGGAGATCCTCGACAGCGTGGGATACGGCCAGAAGTATTGCAACGAGATCATAGCCAAGCTCAACAAGATAGGTAACAACCTGGGTCTGCCTGGCCCGGCGCTGTTGGACACCCTGGAAGGTCTGGAAGAGGATGTCTTCGACGAGACCGGAGTTGAGGTCAAGTTTCCGTTGGATGTGAAGGGAGCCGATATCCTTCTCGTAACGCCTTCGGCCGACTTCTTCGCAGAGCCCCATGTCGATGGGCTGATCGGCTACGGCAAGGTGTTACACGAGGCAGGCATCAGCTGGACGCTCAGCTCCTACGCGTCGGAGGCGGCTAATTTCGGCATGTTCATCGGCAGCTACGAGAACATGCGCAGGGTATCGCTGAGGATACGCAAGGCGGCCCTGGATCTGGGCGTTAAGCGCATCGTTTTTGGCGAGTGCGGCCATGCCTGGCGTGTGGCCTATGCGTTTCTCAACACCCTGGCAGGCCCCTTTGATTTCCTGGACCCCGATTACCCGGTACCCCAGCACATCATGGAGTTCACCTGGGACCAGATACAGAAGGGCAACCTGAACATCGACAAGTCCGTCAACGATGATATGACCCTGACGTTTCACGATTCATGCAACATCGCGCGAGCCACACGTATGGGGGACAAGCCCGGCGGACAGATGGAGATCCCGCGCAACGTGATCAAGGCGGTATGCAACAATTTTGCCGATATGCACTTCGACACGATCGGAGAAAAGAGCTTTTGCTGCGGTGGCGGCGGTGGGCTGCTCACGGACGACCTCATGGAAATCCGGGTCAAGGGGGCGCTTCCCAGGATGACAGCCCTGAAGAACGTAATCGAAGAAGAGGGCGTCACCCATCTGGCGGCCATTTGTGCCATATGCAAGAGCCAGTTCAGCAAAATGCTGCCCTACTATGGCATGGAGATGGACCAGATCGTCAGTGTCCACCAACTGGTGAGCAACGCGATCGTGATGACCGGGCAGAAGACGGAAGAGGACGAAGAGGACTGAATGCTGGAGGGCGGTGCCTGAGGCACCCCCTCCTGATAAATCCGAACACAAAAGAAGTCAACACCGGTGCACCGGCCGTACAAGGCCGCCGGTTCGAATCAGGAACTTAAATAAGGTTGAGGAGAGAAAGGTATGGCGACTCCTACTGAAGAGATGAACACCGAACTGAATTTTCGTCGGTATGAGGAGGGTGACACGGAATGGGATGATTGGTCTGAAAAGATCTTTCGCGAGGATACTTCCCACAAGTGCCCCACCTACATCCACAAGACGCCGCCCTGTCAGGGCAGTTGTCCCTCCGGTGAGGACATCCGCGGGTGGCTGGCTGTCGGGCGCGGTCAGGAAAAGCCACCCGAAGGCACCGACCGGGACGAGTATATGTTTCGCCGTTCCACCGATGCCAACCCCTTTCCCGCCATGATGGGCCGCGTCTGTCCCGCACCCTGCCAGGACGGCTGCAACCGCAATGACGTGGAAGACTACGTAGGCATCAATGCGGTGGAGATGTACATCGGTGATACCGCCATCGCCAACGACTACAAGTTCACTCCCGGACCGGATACCGGTAGAAAGGTTGCCATCATCGGTGGTGGTCCCGCGGGTATGGCGGCCGCTTATCAATTACGCCGCAAGGGTCATGCCGTGACCCTGTATGACGAAAATGAAGGGCTCGGCGGCATGATGCGCTACGGTATCCCGGGCTACCGTATTCCGCGCGACAAGCTGGATCACGAGCTCAACCGCATCGTTGAGATGGGTGTCGATCTGCGCATGGGTACCCGGGTGGGCCGGGATGTCACCGCCGAAGAGGTAGAGAAGGAGCACGAGGCTGTTCTCTGGGCGCTCGGCTGCGGCAAGGGCCGCGGCCTGCCGGTGCCCGGATGGGAAGATACGCCGAACTGCGTCGCCGGTGTGGCATTCCTCAAGGCCTTTAACGAAGGTCGCATGAAGGTCACCGCCGACAAGGTGATCTGCGTCGGTGGCGGCGATACCTCCATCGACGTGGTTTCGGTGGCCCGCCGTCTCGGCCACGTCCAGAATTCCAACCCCACCGATCGTCCGGAGCTGGTGGTTCACGACGGCTACGTGGCTCATGACGCTGCCGTCACCGCCGCTGCCCAGGGTTCAGATGTCACCCTCACCTCGCTGTTCAGGAAGAAGGAGATGATGGCCGCCGAGCACGAAGTGTCCGATGCGACCACCGAAGGCGTAACCATTCTGGACGGTGTCATGCCCCTGGAAGTGATCAAGGGGGATGACGGACGCGCAACCGCTTTGAGGATTTGCGACTGCACCATGGATGGCATGAAACCGATACCGGTGGAGGGTACCGAGCGCGTGCTGGAAGCAGACCTTATTGTTTCGGCGATCGGCCAGGGTGGTGACATGGCCGGCCTTGAGAAATTCGACAACGGCCGGGGCCTGATCGATTCCGACAAGTTCTATCAGGTGCCGGGCAAACCGGGCCACTTCGTGGCCGGGGATATCGTGCGGCCGCACCTGCTGACCACTGCCATCGGCCAGGCCTCGATAGCGGCCGACAGCATCGACCACTACCTCAATCATCAGGAGCTGGCCAAGCGTCCTAAAGTCGACGTGCACCATTTTGACCTGATGAACAAGCTGCACGAGGCGGGATTGGACCCCGAAGGCTTCAATTCAAAAGAAGATGACCTGCGGGGAACCGACTCTGCCAAGTTCGCAGTTCACAATTTCGAGGACCGTTCGGAACAGGAGGTGATCCCCTCAAGCGACCTGTTTCTTGGTCACTTCAGCTTCACGCCCAGAAACCACCGCGCTGAAGAAGTACCCTCTGCGGACGAGGTTCTGGGACACTTTCACGAACGTCTGCTGCCCTTCAGTGAAGAGCAGATGGTATCCGAGACCAAGCGTTGCATGAGCTGCGGCATGTGCTTCGAGTGCGATAACTGCGTGATCTTCTGTCCCCAGGATGCCGTTTTCCGGGTCAAGAAGAATACATCAACCACCGGCCGTTATGTGGATACCGATTACAACAAGTGCATCGGGTGCCATATCTGTAGTGACGTCTGTCCCACGGGTTACATCCAGATGGGTCTCGGTGAATAGGAGAGATCATGCCTAGATCGACCGGCATCAAGCGATTCGCCGGAATGCTGATGGCGGGGTTGTTCGCAACCCTGGCTACCAGCGCCCAGAGCGATTCAGTTGTCACCCCGGGTTCCAAGGCCGCGGGTATGGATACCTGTGTGGCGCCTACCGCGGAGATGCGGCGGTACCACATGGAATACCTGAAGCACGACAGGGTTGAGACAGTACGCCAGGGTGTCAGGGGCCTGAAGAACAGCCTGGCCGATTGTGTCGACTGCCACGCGGCAAAGGACGGCAACGGCGGTTACCTGTCAATCAACGCGGATGGACAGTTCTGCGACAGGTGCCATAACTACATGGCCGTGACCCTTGCGTGCTTCCAGTGTCATCGCAAGACGCCTGCGGATCAGGACGCCTCCTCTGCAAAAACATCCACCGGAAATCAAGGCCACGCTTTTGGACTGCTTCTGGACCGGGGCGAATCAGCGGCGCTGACGGCGGAAGAACGGGCGCAGTTCCAGGCCCTGGTGCGGGAGGAGTGATCATGAGCAACAAAGATGACCGGCCCGACATGAAGCGAAGGGAATTTATCGGCAAGACGGTGCTGGCTGCAGGTGCGGCCAGTGTGGCGCCGGGGGTTCTCCTGACCGTGGCAAAGGCCGGGGGCGAAAGCCGGGGCGTTTCCAGCGACGTTCGCTACGGCCTGCTTATCGATACCAATAAGTGCGCAGACGATTGCACCGCATGTGTGGATGCCTGCAACAGGGAAAACGGTATCGATTTGGTTGAACGGCCCAAAGGCCAGTCTGATGACGATTGGAATGCCCAACGTCCCCAATGGATCCGCAAGGTCCAATTGAAAGATAAGCAAACCGGCGAGATCACCAATCTGCCGATGATGTGTCAGCACTGTGAGTTTCCGCCGTGCGTGGACGTCTGCCCCACCGGTGCATCGTTCAAGCGGGCCGACGGCATTGTCATGGTGGATCGGCACACCTGTATCGGCTGCCGCTACTGCATGATGGCCTGCCCCTACAAGGCCCGTTCCTTCATTCATCAGAATGTGGCCCAGCAGCTCGTCAACGCACCCAGGGGTAAGGGATGTGTTGAATCCTGCAACCTGTGTGTTCATCGCATAGATGCCGGAGACATGACGACAGCCTGTCAGGAGGCCTGTGAGAAGGATGGACACCAGGCCATCGTATTCGGTGATCTGAAGGATCCGGACAGCAAACTCGCCAAGCTGTTGAAGACAAAGTCCAGCCGTCAGATAAGAGCTGATCTGGAACTGAATACCGGCGTGCGATACACCAACGTGTGATCGGGGAGATGGGAAGCCAAATGAAAAAGACGCACTACTCCGAGCTTTGGTGCAGTTCCCCCAGGTTTTGGGGCGGGCTCACCTTTCTAGCCTTCATCATTCTTCTCGGCCTTGGCGCGACCTATTACATGGAACACCAGGGCCACTGGGTCACCGGCATGAGCAATCAGGTGGTGTGGGGGCTGCCCCATGTGTTTGCCATCTTCATGATCGTGGCAGCGTCGGGGGCGCTTAACGTGGCATCCATCGGATCGGTATTCGGTGGCCCGATGTATAAACCTCTCGGCCGTTTTTCGGCGCTGCTCGCCATCGGCTTGCTGGCAGGCGGGTTGATGGTACTGGTGTTGGATCTGGGCCGGCCAGATCGCCTGGTCGTGGCCATGACCACCTTCAATCTCAAGTCGATCTTTACCTGGAACATCCTTCTCTATACAGGCTTTTTTGTCATCGTGGGGCTCTACATATGGACCATGATCGATCGAAAGGTGAACAAGTATTACCAGGTGACCGGCTATCTTGCGTTTTTCTGGCGTCTCGTGCTGACTACCGGTACGGGTTCCATTTTTGGTTTTCTGGTTGCCCGGGAGGCGTATGACGCAGCGATCCTGGCACCCATGTTTATCATCATGTCGTTCAGCTTCGGACTGGCCTTCTTTATCATCACCCTTATATCTGCCTACTGGTGGGCTGGCCGCACCCTGGGTGAGTTGCGCCTGGCCAAATTGAAGCATCTTCTGGGGGTGTTCGTCGGGGCGGTGCTTTACTTCAGCATGGTTTATCACCTGACAAATCTCTACATCACCCAGCACCACGGCGTGGAGCGATTCATACTCCTGGACGGTGGTGTATACAGCCTGATGTTCTGGTTGGGGCATGTGCTGATCGGCAGCATCATTCCCCTGTTCCTGATCTATTCTCCGGCTTTTGCGAGTTCCCGCTTTGCCATTGGCGCCGCTTCCGTGCTCGTGCTCATGGGCGGGTTTCTCCAGCTCTACGTGATCGTGATCGGCGGCCAGGCATTCCCTATGAACATGTTTCCCGGCAAAGAGGTTGTCACCAGTGAATTTCTTGACGGGGTCGTTGCCAGCTACATACCCACAACCGCCGAGGGATTGCTGGGTATTGCCGGCATAGCCGTCGCCATGACAATGGTCGCCGTCGGGTCAAGGATGCTCAAGGTGCTGCCCGAAAATCTGGAAGATCCAAAGGATCTGGAACACGCCTGAATTACAGAGGCGGCTGTCCCATGAATAAAAACCACCACCGTGTGACCGGTGGTGGTTTTTTTATAGCCGTTCACGGTTAACGGTTTTCAGTTTTCGGTTAATAAAAACAGGATGCTGGCGGAAAATGAGAGAGTTTCTTTCGTTGGTAAATCGTCAACCGTCAACTGTCAACCGTGAACGGATACGTTTTTTCTCCCTGGCGCGGAAAAACCGATACACGTCATGTCTCATTTCCTGATCTCTGCCGCCCATAAATCGTCCGGCAAGACGACCCTGTCCATCGGGCTGACAGCCGCCGCGAAGGCCAGGGGACTCGTCGTACAGACCTTCAAGAAAGGCCCGGACTACATCGATCCACTGTGGCTGACAGCGGCCAGCGGACGCCCCTGCCGCAATCTCGATTTCTTCACCATGTCACGCGGGGAAATAGAGGCCGAGTTCGGCGGTGCAATGGCCGGGGTGGACGTCGGGGTGATCGAGGGCAACAAGGGGCTCTATGACGGTCTCGATCTTGATGGAAGCAACAGCAACGCTGCCCTGGCGGAACTGTTGGATGCGCCGGTACTGCTGGTGATAGACGCCAGGGGCATGACCCGGGGTATCGCACCCCTGGTCCTCGGTTACCAGGCGTTTGATCCGAATATCCATATCCGTGGTGTCATTCTCAACAACGTGGGAGGCAGTCGGCACGAGGGCAAGCTGCGGCGCGTTATTGAGCACTACACAGACGTCCCTGTCCTGGGGGCGGTGCATCAGGATTCCTCGCTGGTGATCGATGAACGCCATCTGGGGCTTACGCCAAGCAACGAAGCTCTCAGGGCACGGGAGAAAATTGACACGCTGGGCAGGGCCGTTGCAGCACAAGTGGACGTCGAGCAGATCATGGGGATTGCCGCAAAGGCGCCGACTTTTCCGCCACCACCGACTATCGCACAGTCGATGCAACAGGCACGTCCGGTGCGTATCGGCTATCCCAAAGACAAGGCCTTTGGATTCTATTACCCCGGCGATCTTGAAAAAATGTGTTCCTCCGGGGCGGAACTGGTGTCTTTTAACAGCCTCACCGATCCCTCTTTGCCAAGGGTGGACGGTCTGTTCATCGGGGGAGGCTTTCCCGAGTCTGTCATGGAGGATCTCGAATCCAACTCGAGCCTGCGGGAAGAAATACGCCGATTCATTGAGGACGGCGGGCCGGTTTATGCTGAATGCGGCGGGCTGATGTACCTGGCCAGAACCCTATCCTGGAAAGGTAAAAGCTGTAAAATGGTTGGGGTAATACCTGGTGATGCGGTAATGCACGACAGGCCTCAGGGCAGAGGCTATGTGATGCTGGAAGAGACAGGGGAGAGTCCATGGCCCCAGGTGGAGATCAGGGAAATTGCTGGCCATGAATTTCACTACTCGGCACTGGAGAGTCTCGACGGGGGTATCCGGTTTGCCTACAGGGTAAAGCGCGGTACGGGGTTGGACGGCGCCCATGACGGCATTGTCTACAAGAATCTCCTGGCCAGCTACACCCATTTGCGGGATGCGGGCGGAAACGATTGGACCCATCGATTCGTGAGCCACGTCAGGCATTGCAGTGGGCGCATGCGGCATCGGGCGCAAGATTGAGGAGGGTAGAATGTTCAGGATCACCGAAACTGCGGCCAAACAGGTGCGTGTCGCCGCCAAGCAAAGCGGTGCCGAGGGCATGGCGCTTAGAATGGCGGCACGTCAGAAGGAGGACGGTACGATCGACTATCTCATGGGCTTTGACGAGGCCCGTGAGGAGGACATACATACCAACTGCTGCAGTGTTGAGATCGTAATGGCACCGGAGGCGGTGCCACTCCTCGAAGAGGCGGTGATGGATTACGTAGACCTGGACGAAGGCGGTTATCAGTTCATTTTTCTCAATCCCAAGGACGCCAACTACACCCCCCCCAACGAAGCCTGAGCCCCGCCCTGATGCTTCCGACAGGCGGTCGGCACTAGCCCATGGAAATCTCCAGTGAAGACGCCTTGCGGCTGAATGTCCTGCTTGCCAACGTGCCCCGGGCAATACGGATTCATGAGTCGAGCATGACCCTTTATGGCCTGTTCGAAACGGGAGAGTCCAGTGTCAAACTCAATCCCTCCTGCAGCGACGAGAAATACCTCAAACTGATTCGCGCTTTTTTATCCGACCGGGCGCTGGGCAGTCCCGGAGGTTATCCCTTCTATCTTCAACGCTGGACCCGAATGGGGCGCATGCGCGAGGACAGTCTGGAACGACTGTTGCTGTTGGGGGATCCATCCGCCGTGTTCGCCGTAGTCTGCGCAGAAGGCCTCACCAGTGAACTGGCCCGGCGTGCCTGGTGGGCGGCCGAGGAGGCGGAAAATGCCAGGCGCATGCTCCAGACCCGGGAGGTGGTGCAGAGTGATACCGGGCCGTTGCTTGCTCGCTATCTGGTCGAATATCTGCCTTTTGAATCAGTATCCGAGATCATGGTGGAATCGGTTCGCATGGCGCTCCAACCTGGGCTGCTGGACGAAAGCGAGCGGCTGGCCCTGTGGAAAAAGGCAAGCCGCAAGACGCCTTATCTGGTGGGTTTCATAGCCGCCGACCCGAGTGGACTGCCGGAGCAGTTGCCGTCCCGTGGTGATTTGAACCTCCACCAAAACCGGTTGAACGGGGTGAACCCCGAGGGAGACGAGCTTTCCATGCTGCTGCTGAAGCTGCTTTCGGGATCAGGGCAGACCTTCATCAGCACCTGTCGGCGGATTCTGGGTAAGCCCACGACCCAGGACGTGGTGACCACGACACTGGATGTGCTTTGTGCTTTCTGCAGTGCGGCGAGGCCTGATGGAGATGGCGCCTCCAGTATCGGTCAACTGTTGGCTGAAGCCGACGGATTTCTCAGCTCCCCGAAAGCCGGCAGGATTCTCGAACGGGACAAGGAGTTGTCGGAGGAGTTGAAGGCGGTCCGGATACTTTCGGGGCTGGGTCGGGATGTGACGCGATCCCTGCTGGGGGACAGTAGCGCCATCGGTAGCCTGATGCGTAGGAAATTGGAACCGCTGCTCACCCAGGCGACGGGGCTGTTCGATATACTTCTCGGCCAAAAGCCGTAAGAAATCGGGATCTTCTGTAGGGCCGAATCATTCGGCCAATAGCCATCATTTCGAGCTTCGGTCGAATAAATTCGACCCTACAGTTCTGCTGACAGATGGAATGTGTTTTACCGAAATTATTGATTTACTCACACAATGAGGGGAAGAGCCCTAAAAAGAATTCACTGCCATGATTAGCGATTGGAATTTATTCCCAGTTGTAGGGCTGAATTCATTCGGCCAATAGCCATCATTACCATTGGAGACAAGGAGTCCGTAGGAGCGGGCTTGCCCGCGAAATGCCTGCAATATGTTCGCGGGCAAGCCCGCTCCTACTGGCTATTCTGACTTTAGTGTAATTGTATCAATCAGAATCGCCGCTTCGGCCCTGCTGAAATTTCTTCGCCATCTCCTGCTGCAGGTTTCCGGGCACCGGGTCGTAGTGGCTGAACTCGATCTCGTAGCTGCCTTCACCGGCAGTCATGGATTTCAATTTTGAGCTGTAGTCGTCGAGTTCCGCCAGGGGTACCAAGCCGACTATCACCATCCGGCCGGCTGTCGCGGCATCCGTACCGCTCACCCGGCCCCTTCTGGTGGATAGGTCTGCCGCGATATCACCCATGGAATCACCATGGACGGTTACCCGTATGTTGACCATGGGCTCCAGCAGCACTGGCCGGGCCTTTTCAAGCGCCGCCTCGAAGGCCTTGCGGCCAGCTGTGACGAAGGCGATCTCTTT
>JAQYVO010000008.1 GCA_030145425.1 Chromatiales bacterium
TTTCTAAAGTCAATATAGAACGCATTTCGGATGCAGGGATATCATTACTGATTTCGTCAGCCGATGCCCGGGTAGGGCGTCCATTAACGCCTGTCTCCTACGCTGGTGTCGCACGCCGGACATCGCGACGCAACCGTTGAAATACACAAGCATTATGGTTGCCAAATAAATCGTTAACATCCAAACAAGCTGCCATAGAAGACACAACTTATGAGAGCTGTTATATGTTAAATGATCATCATCTCAGAGGAGATACTCTAATGAGTAAACAAACACGTCACTTGATTTCCCACCGCATGATTGTCACCGTCGCCGCTACAGCAATGCTTGGTCTCGGTACAATCACCTCGGGAATCTATGCTGCCCCGGGGATCACGCAACCTGATGCAGAACTCATCATTCTGGCAGAAACAGAAGGTATGGATCGGAGACAGGATCGTCGCGAAGACCGGCGTGACGACCGTCAGGACCGTCGTGATACACGCCAGGATTGCCGTGGTGACGAAGGTGTTGTCGGCAAAGACAAGCGTGACTGCAAGCAAGAGGGTCGTCAGGAGCGCCGCGAGGACGACAAGGGCTAAGAGAATCAACTACCCCCGCACCGATACTGGTGCGGGTGGCTTCGGGCGAATGCAGTACCTCAAGCGTGCCTCATGAATGACAGGTTTAGGTTGCGATGTTAGCCTGTCAGTCTTGACCCCAATGACTGTATGGGTGGTGGGTTCAACAGGTCAAGACAACACTTCATTCAGCGATTCTGCTCATTGGTTGACAGGCGGCTTGTGTTAAGGGTGTTGGACGCCTGCCTCAAGCTTCATCCTACCAGGTTCCACTGGAACTCAACGGGCAGACGTCAGACAAGCCGCAAAATGCTCCGATACGGTCAGTCAAATCGGCTGGTGACAAGGCTAGAATAGACCAAGTAGAGATTTGGCGCTATTTTACCCACTGGCAAATCCACACGATTCGGGTCGCTATGGGTATCTCGCGAGTCAGTCATTCGAGAGCCTTTAGACAGGGTGATACCATGTGCCGTGGAGGTTGAAGGAAATGTTAGGCCCGTATTGGCAGTATGAAATCCCTCTCTGGCTGGTCATTCCCATGGAACTTGCTTTTCGGCTCGGGGGGCAACAGCATCGCTTGTATCCCGGTCTGGGAAAGACGGCACGCAATGACGTCATACTTGCTGCAATGCTGGCCCTGCTCGGCTTGGTGATCGCATTTATCTACTCGTTCAGCATGAGCTGGGCCGATATGCGCAAAAAAGCCTTTATCACTGAAGTAAACGCCATTAGCACTGCTTTCCTGCGGGCTGATCTTGCCCCTGAACCCTCGCGAAGTGAACTCCGAAAATTGCTCCTCGACTATGCACGATCGCGGCATGTTGTTCCTGGTACGATCAAGACTCGGCAACAGCTGCAAGCGGTGGTGGATCGTTCCCTGGAGATACAATCGAAGATCTGGCCAGCCACCAAGTCGGCTGTAAGGCAGGAGGGTGATATGCCTGATCAGAAAAAGGCATTGCTCATCCCGGTCATCAGACACGCTGGCGCATGACCGCATTCGCCGTGATACTGGCGTCGATGATGCATATCATCCTGGACTTCGACATGATTATGCGCGACTTCATCCGCCTTGATCATCAGAGTCTGTTGCACTCATTCAGGAGATGAAGGCTGAGCTAGAGCACTGACCGCACACCTTACTTGGCAGAAAGAAAGGTATAGCATGCAAGCCGTTTATGGTACAACACCCATCCAGATGCGGCCCGCTCTTTTCAGGATCACAATCGCGACTTCGTCTACTTACTGAGTTGGCGTCCCAACGCACCACCGGCGCCAGCACCTATTGCGGCACCGCCGACACCCCCTGCTTTGGCGCCAACCGCACCTCCCGCAGCGCCGCCTACTACGGCACCAGTCTTTCCTTTACCCTTGGTCGTAACGGCAGCTCCAGTAGCACCACCCAGAGCGCCACCGATGACCTTGCCAGAGCTTCCGCCCACACTTTTTCCTATTGCGGCTCCTGCAGCACCTCCAACTGCGCTGCCGACTGCTGTCTTGGCGGTGCTGTCACCAGCCTCCGCGTTCGTCAGCAGAAGGCCGCTGCACAAGCTAATGACAACCAGAGTGTAATTTCTCATCATTCAATTCCTCAGAAATCGATAATTTTCAACCTAAGTGATCCCGAAAGATACGCCTCGTCAGATCTTAGTGCAAATCGGATTTATGTGTTCACGCCTTGTATCCTCGTTCGTTGATCAAGCAGGAGAAAACATCGAAGGTTGGTGTCAAAACGAAGCGATTGAAAGCCGGATGGGATCATGATTATCTTAATGGCTGTGTTTATTGATGTTTTCGTGGTCTCTGAGGAGCTCTTCCTGAGCGGTGGCATCCGCTTTTCCCTGAATCAGCTTGGACTTCTTATAGACGTCGAAGTTGGCCGGGATAAAGAGCGCTCATTGCCCCGAGTAGGCTGGTCAAAGTCCGGGGATCGGGACGATTAACAATTATAAACGCCTACTGCGCAACGCAGCACTGTGCGACGCCCCACCCCGGCAACGCTAACTGGTGTGAGTGGGCGCCCGACTCGGGCTTAGGCAGTCGGGATCAAACGCTGAACACCGGGGACTGAAAACCGCTCGCCAAGTTCAGATTCGGCAATGACAGCGATCCCAGCAATCAGCATGACGCCAAATCGTTTCGACGTAGGAGTCCGCCAACAGCAAGTCCGCGGCAGGGAGTGGCCGGTTTTGCTTCCGCAACTCACCGACCAGGTGGTCGACCGTTCCAGTTCGACCCGCCCGCTATCGGCTGGACAAGGTTCCCACGAACCGCGCCCGGTACATGCTCGGACTGCATCCCGCATCCCTGCGAAAGGCGCGGCTGAAATGCGGTGCGGAAGCGTAGCCCAGGTGGGTGCCGATTTCCGAGAGCGGCATGGAGGTTTGGGTAAGCAGCTCCTTGGCGGTCTCCAAACGCAAGCTGCGGGTGATCTCGCGGAAGGAGAGTCCCTCCAGGTCGAGGGTGCGTTGCAGGCGCCTTGTGCCGTAGCCGATGGCGCGGGCAGCTGCATCCAGGCTGACGTCCTTCGATCTGATCTGAAGGCGGACCAGCTCGCGCACAGCGCCGCCGAGGCTGCTCGACGGAGTGGGGGAACGGGCGCGCGTCACATCGGTCAGCGTGGTGGGAAGCTCGGGCAGAGATTGCTGCCGTCGGTTGCCCAACAGGGCCGGATCGAAGCCAACCCCGACCTGCGTCGCATCGAAGATCAGCCTGCAGCGAAAGGTATCTTCGATCTCGGTGATGCGCGGTGGGCGCGGAAAATCGAGCTCGATCACGTCGGGATACCAGTCGGGACCCGCGTATGGACGCACGCAACTGATCAGATCGCCCGCTGCGCAGATGGCTACATTGGCGTATCCGGGGCGACCCGAGGTCGGAAAGCCCCATCTGATCCACACCCGGCCTGCCTCTTGTTCGACCTTGTACTTCCCGTGCGAACAGTGCATCGGCAGAGCAGCGCGGATTCGGGCGAGACTGTCGCCCAGGGTCTCGCCCTCCAATACGTAACGCCCCCAGGTGCCAAATCTGGCAATCGACAGCTGCGGGGCGAGGAGCAATCCGACGAAGGACATGCCGGCTTCGCGCGCCATCGTGTCGAGTACGGTGAGGATCGCGGTCTCGGGGACAAAGGCGTTCTCCAACGCCAACGTCTCTGCTGTCAGACCCGCTTCGCACAACGCGCGCCGCTCCACCGGCGGGCCGAAC
>JAQYVO010000113.1 GCA_030145425.1 Chromatiales bacterium
CGCACCCATGTGATCCGGATGCCCGAATCAGGGATTTCCGGGCTGCAGCCGGGGGCTTCGGTCGCCCATAACGGCTGCTGCCTTACCGTTACGGAGATCAGGGACGACCTGGTCTCCTTCGACCTCATGGAAGAGACCCTCCGGGTCACGAATCTCGGAGAATTGAAACCGGGCGACCGGTTCAACTTTGAGCGGGCAGCCAGATTCGGGGATGAGATCGGCGGCCATCAGATGTCCGGCCATATCATCTGCACCGCTAAAGTGGTTGAGGTCAGGGAGAGCGAGAACAATAGAAACATAAGATTTCACCTGCCCGAAACCCTGTCCAGATACCTCTTCCCAAAAGGTTACATAGGTATAGACGGAATCAGCCTGACCATCGTGGATGTCGAAGGTCCTGAGTTCAGTATCAATCTGATACCGGAAACCCTGTCGCGAACCAACATCGGGACACGCCGGCCTGGTGACCGGGTAAACATAGAGATCGATCCTCAGACACAGGCCATTGTCGACACGGTGGAACGGGTGCTTTCGTTCAGGCAAGAGCAAACCACTGGCTGACAATCGAGGGACCTGCCCCGGGGATTGTCAACACGACCCGCTTTCTAAGAATTCGGAACTTCGTTCAAACAGTCCCGATATTCTCACACTGGATGGAAGGAAGGTCTTACGCGGGCATGGGGATCCTATGACAGGGGAATACCGAAAGTGGACGAATCGGGATTTCCAATCGCCCCGGTTCCGGTATACCCCTCAACCAGACTTAGTATCTGGGTCCGCGCTCTGTGCGCTCGCCTCTGGGCTTGGCCTGGTTGACTCTGATATTGCGTCCTTTCAGGTTACTCTCGTTCAAGGCCTTGATCGCTTCATCAGCTTCGGAATTGTTCTCCATCTCAACAAAACCAAAACCTTTTGACTGCCCGGAGAACTTGTCTGTGATGACATTGACAGTAGACACTTCTCCAAACTCCGCAAATGCATCTTTCAAATCGTCTTCGGTGATTGTGTAAGGCAGATTTCCAACATAGATATTCATAAAGTAACAGTCTCAAAAAAAGTGCGTTGCTAGAGATTACGCCACCAACCAACCACACGCACAAAAATCGGCTGGTAACGATCAGTCAGCCATTGACCAATCCTTGAGGCACCGACATCCCTCCGGTGCAATTCGCGGGAAATCGGACGTAAGCCCCCACCCCGCTGTAAATTCCGGCATTATCCGCACAAATCATGGAATTCGCAAAGATTTTTTTAGTTTCAGCCGGCCCGCCGCAGCACCTCGGTAACCATATTCGAGGCATCCTCAGCGATTTCAATGATGCTGGCTTCCAGCATGTAACAGGGAGAAGTGACCAGGTTCAGTTTCTCGTCCACGGTAACCTGCCCGTGGCGGGTCTGTTCATGATGGCCTCCCATGGCCTCTATCGCGGCGGCCGTGTCCTTGTCCTGCCCGATCGTGACCCGGGCACCGTCCAGGACCCTGGCGATTACCGCCGGCGTGATACACAGCGCACCGATAGGTTTTCTCTTTTCGGCCATGGCCTTAACTGCCGAGGACACATCCTCGTTGACCCTGCAATCCGGGCCCTCGAAGGCGAAAGAGGAGAGGTTCTTTGCGGCACCGAATCCGCCGGGGAACATGATGGCATCGAACTCACCGGCGTCGAATTCCGACAAAGGCTTGATATCGCCCCGGGCTATCCTGGCCGACTCCACCAGGACGTTGCGGTGCTCATCCATTTCCTGGCCGTTCAGGTGATCGATCACGTGATGCTGATCAATATCGGGGGCGAAACACTGGTAAACGGCACCCTGCCGGTTCAATGCCAACAGTGTCAGCACTGATTCATGTATTTCGGCACCATCGTAAACACCACAACCGGACAGTACCACAGCCACTTTCTTTTCGGTCATCTCAGAAACTCCTCCGTGTCTGTACCCATCAATGCGACGATGCGGTTACTGCTATCTGGTCGGCCTTTCCGGGGGCATCTGCGGGTTCGGATGATGCCTCATCAGCGGGGGCATCGAATGCCTGTCGAAACGCGGGAAATCCGGATTTCTCCAACCCGTCTCTGCTACCCTCGCCTCAGGTGGTCTTAGCCGGGAGACATAATCCATTACCACATGGATGTCACGGGGAGAGAAACGCCTGATCTGTTTTACCATCTTCGAATCGGCGTTTCGCCGCTTTCCCATCTGGATCCACCTGAACTGACGCACCAGGTAATCATAGTGCTGGCCATGGATCAGCGGAATATGCTCCTGGCTGTCCCCCTCGCCATCCTTACCGTGGCACTCCGCACACTCTTTCTTGTATAACTCCGCGCCGTAATCCAGGTCCCTGCCCGGCCCTACGGCGTTATGCGGCGTCATGGGAAGTTGCGCGACATAGGCTGCAACATCAGCCATTTCCTGTGCCCCGCCCAGGGAACTGGGCATGGAAAAGGGATACATGGTGGGGTTGTCCCTGTTTCGAGCCCGAATGTCCGCAAGCTGCTTGATGACAACGCTCGGCAGCTGACCCGCTATCTGAGGATAGTAGCCGTTCGCAGTGCCCCAGCCCTCCGGCGTGTGGCAGACGGCACAGATCCTGTAGAGATCTTTGCCAATTTTCACGTCGGGTTTCAGATTGATGGCGAGTTCAGCCTCCTCCCTGGCCACGTCCGGTGGTGTCGCAAGGGATGGCCCGGCGGCCACCGCAAAAAGAAAAATCGTCAGACCGGTTATGACCCGTTCTGTATGCTTCATGAGAATGCCTCCACCCATAACAAACTTCTGATTTCTTGTATTTTTACTCTTTCTACTCAGTAGGGTCGAATTCATTCGACCCCCGGTAAGTCAATACCTGCCCGAGACACAGACCCGGGATCAATTCCCGGGACACCCCTGCAGGATAACAGATAATACCCATTTTCTGTCTACAGATCAGTATTTCACCGGCTGGATGTTCGACACCAGCAGCCCCCCGACGTTCGCCACAACCACGGATAGCATGGCAAAATCCAGTGAGGCCTGGGCCTTCATCTCGGAAATCATCCGATTGTGCCTATCCACAGTGAACGGATTTTTCTCCGCCCACCTGTCCATCATGGTCTTGGCACTCCGGTACTTCCCGGTCCTCTCCAGGATATGGGAAGTCAGTTCCCTTTGATGTGAATTCAGTGCGCTGGCCAAACCGATATTAGCCAGATTATGCCAGTGGGTACGCACGTTCAGCCGCGTAATCTGTTGTTGCAACCAGTGAAGCTGCAACTCGCTCCCGAGGCGATAATAGAGGGATGCCACCACCGGAATGTCGGTACCGGTCTGTTTCGCGACCTCCACGATATCCAGGGCCGGCGTAAGCGGGATCAGCGCGGCGGTCATCATTGCCACTTCCCGCGGAACCCCGCTGTTGGTCAGGCGCTTCGTCTGGCGGTTCAGCTCCAACCGGTCCTGGGCAGCCAGGGGCTTGGGCATCTTTTCCATCAGCTCCGCAACCCCGGGCCGAAAATAGTCCACCAGCTCCCTGATCTGCAGGCTGCCCTGTCTGTAACGCAGTATCCAGTTTACCGTGCGCTCCAGCATTCGGGAGACCTTCAGCAGCATCTCGATCTGAATGCCTGCCGCAACCCGGTTGTCCAGGGACTCTATGAGCTGCCAAAGCCGGTCGGTGTCGAAAATCATGCTTGCCGCGAGGTAGGCGCGCGTGACGCCCGCGATATTCGCGCCAACCTCCTCACGCATGCGAAAGCCGAATCCCGGGCCAATATGGTCCACGATATCGTTGGTGAGATGGGTGGCGATGATCTCCCGCTTCAACTGGTGATTTGCCATCTGTCCCGAATACCGCTCACCCAGCACCCCCGGGAAGTAGTTTTCCAGCTTCGAAACAAGAAACGCGTCATCAGGTATTTCCGATTGAATCAGCGCCTCGTAGTAGTTCATCTTGCTGTAAGAGTGCAGCACCGCAATTTCCGGTTTGGTCAGACCGCTGTTTTCGGCCTGCCGCCTGGCGATCTCCTTATTGTCCGGCAGGTACTCCAGGCTCCGTTCCAGCCTGCCCTGGGACTCGAGCCAGTTGATAAACCGTGCGTGTTCGCTTACCCGCTGTGCCGCCTGGGAGGCAATGATGGATATCGACTGACTCTGGGAATAGTTGTTCGCCAACACCAGGTCAGCCACCTCGTCGGTCATTTCGGCGAGCAGCTGGTTGCGCTGTTTCAGGGTCATATCCCCGGTTGAGAGGATCTGGTTGAGCAGGATCTTGATGTTGACCTCGTGATCCGAGCAGTCCACCCCTGCCGAATTATCGATGGAATCGGTGTAGATCAACCCCCCTTTTCGGGCAAACTCGACTCTTCCCAGCTGCGTAAAGCCGAGATTACCCCCCTCGCCGATTACCTTGCAGCGCAGCTCGGCGCCGTTTACCCGCAGCCCGTCGTTGGCCTTGTCACTGACCGCTTCATGGGTCTCCTCGGCTGCCTTGACATAAGTGCCGATACCGCCGTTCCACAGCAGATCCACGGATGCCTTCAGCATATAGCGGATGAGCTCCAGGGGTATCAGCCTGTCTTCCTTGATACCGAACAACGCCTTTATCTCTTCCGATATCACAATCGATTTGGCGGCCCGGGAGTAGATACCTCCCCCCTGGGATATGAGGCCGGCATCGTAATCCTCCCAACTGGATCTGCGCATCTCGAACAGGCGCTGTCGCTCCCTGAAAGTGGCCTCCGGGTCGGGATCCGGGTCGATGAAGATATGCTGGTGATTGAAAGCCCCCACCAGCCTGATGTGCCTCGAACGCAGCATGCCGTTGCCGAAGACGTCACCGGACATGTCCCCGATCCCGATTACCCGAAAATCCTGGGACTGGATATCAACACCCATCTCCCGGAAATTTCGCTTTACCGACTCCCAGGCACCCCTTGCGGTGATACCCATCTTTTTATGGTCATAACCCGCCGAGCCGCCCGACGCGAAGGCATCGCCCAGCCAGAATCCGTACTCCCCGGCAATGCCGTTGGCAATATCCGAGAAGGTGGCGGTACCCTTGTCCGCCGCAATCACCAGGTAGGGATCATCCTCATCGTATTTGACGAGGTTGTCCGGGGTCTTCACCTCACCCTGCTCATAGTTGTCGGTCAAATCCAGCATGCCGCAAAGCAGCGTGCGGTAACACCGAACCACCTCCTCCATCTGCCGTTCCCGTTTCATCCCGCTCAAGGGGGTCTTGACCACAAAACCACCCTTTGAACCGGTAGGGACTATGACAGTGTTCTTGACCATCTGGGCCTTCATCAGCCCCAACACCTCTGTACGAAAATCCTCCATCCGGTCGGACCAGCGCAATCCCCCCCGGGCGACACGTCCTCCTCTCAGGTGCACCCCCTCCATTCGGGAGGAGAAGACGAATATCTCAAACATGGGCTTGGGGAGCGGCATGTCGGAAACCAACCGCGAGTCCATCTTGAAGGAGAGGTAGCCCCTGGGTGAGCCGTCGGGCCCCGGCTGAAAATAGTTGGTGCGCAGCGTCGACTGAATCAGATTGACGAAGTGACGGATGATACGGTCCTGGTCGAGGCTGGAAACCGAGTCGAGCCGCTTCTCTATGCGTGCCAGAACATCCTCGATGCGTTTATCCCTTTTCTCCTGTTTCGGGGAAAACCGGGCCGTAAACAATTCCACCAGATTTCGGGCAATCTCCGGATTGCCGCTGAGACTGTCGATAAGGTAGCTCTGGCTGTAGGGGCTTCTGATCTGCTTCAGGTAGCCGCTGTAGGCGCGCAGCACCACAACCTTCTGCCAGGACATTCCGGATCTCAGCACCAGTTGATTGAAACCGTCGTTATCGGTCTCCTGGTTCCAGATCCTCATGAACGCTTCTTCGAGCAGGCGGCTGACCCTGTCGCTGAACTCCCGCCCGCCCTTGGGATACTTCATGGAAAAATCGTGAATCCACAGCTCATCTTTCTCGAGGCGCAGGCGATAGGGCCGCTCTCCCATCACTGTCAGCCCCATGTTTTCCAGAATGGGGATGGCTTCCGAGAGCGGCACCGGCTGCGACACGGAGTAAAGCCGCAGGTACACGGATTTATCCGATTCCAGGATCGGGTGATAAAAATGCAAGGCAAGCTGTCCTGTTTTCCTCGCCCTCTCGATTCTCTCCACATCCACCGCCGCGGTGCGCGGCATAAAATCCTCACGGAAACCGCCCGGAAAGGCCTGGGCGTATTCCTTGTTGTAACGGGCAGCCTTCGATTCCCCGTATTTCTCTATCAGCGCGGCACGCAGACCATCCTGCCAGGTCAGCGAGGCCTCGATGACCTGCTGTTCAATGGTGCCGGCATCGTGCTTGGGCGAACTGCCGGGGAGGGTATGGACAACGAAATGGACCCGGGCAAGTATGGATTCCGAGAACCGGGTTTCAAACTCAGCCTCTGTGCCGCCGAGTCCTTCCACCAGCACCTTCTGGATCCGCAGCCGCAACTCCCGGCTGTATACCTCCTTGGGTACGTAAACCAGACAGGAGTAAAAGCGGTCAAAGGAATCCTTGAACATGAACAGCCTGGTCCGCTGGCGTTCCTGAAGTCCGAGAATGCCCACGGCGATCTCCAGCAGCTCTTCCCGGGTTATCTGGAACAGGGTATCCCTCGGCAGCGTCACGAGGATATTCATCATGGCCTTCGCCGCGTGGGACCGCGACACCAGGCGGGCGCCGTCCATCACCGCCTGGACCTTCTGTCTCAGCACCGGGATATCCGTGGGGGGCCTGCTGTAGGCCGTGGAGGAATAGAGCCCGAGGATGCAGTACTCGCCGTCTATCTCCCCTTTCACGTTGTAGCGTTTGATGCCAATGTAATCCATGTAGGCGGGACGGTGAATCGTGGATATCCTGTTTGCCTTGGTGGTCACGAGTGAACGGCGATCATCCTGACCGCCCCCCTTGCTCAGGGGAATGATCTGTTCCAGCGCGTTCCATTTCTCATCGTCCCCCCGCAGCAGCCCGAGACTGGTGTCCGGCGTCACTTGCGGGCCGTCCGGCGTGTAATCCAGCTCACAATAGGCCAGAAGGGTGAAATGATCGTTTTCGATCCATTCCAGGAAAGCGAGCGTCTCGGCGGCCTCATCCCCGTCTCTATCCGGATTCCGTTCCCTGATCTCCTCCCACACACCCTTCACCCGGGATTTCATGGGCTTCCAGTCCTGGTTGGCGCGGGTGACGTCATGGATAATATCCATCACCTGTCTCCGGAGAGACCGCAGGATCTCGTCGGACGGCTGTTTCTCGATATGAAACTTGATGAGGGAGGCCGGCGTACCCTCCTTCGAGCCAGAGCCGCGCAACTCCAGCAGGTTGCCCTTGTCGTCGCGAAGGCAGTAAACAATCGGATGAATGGTAAGGAAGATGGTGAAACCCGCCCGGTTCAACATCATGGAAATCGAGCCCACCAGAAAGGCCATGTCTTCGGTCACTATCTCGATGACGGTATGGCTGCTCTGCCAGCCATGTTCCTCGATGTTGGGGTTGTAAACTCTCACCGCGGCGGCACCACCTATCCGATCCTTGAACAGCTGCCAGTGCGCGACCACCGCGCCGATGAGATCGGCGGAGTCATATTCGTTCAGCTCGTCAGCCGGCAGATGTCGATAAAACTGATGAATCAGAAGCTCAACCTGGCTGACCTGCGCTTTATCGAGTCCCGCACTAAAACGTTTCCTGAACTCATTCAGCAGTTGCCGGATTCGCACCTCGACAGCATTCTTCATGACTTTCTCCGTTACGAAAACACGAATCGACCGGGATCAAAGATGAAAGTAGACAGGCAAAAGCCCCGACGCCACACCACAAGTGTAGCCGGTATTGAGCTTGCAAAACACGGGGGATGCCAACAGCCAACCTGCTGGATTACCGTTGTAGGGCCGAATTCATTCGGCCAACGGCCTCAATAACTGGTCGAATGAATTCGACCCTACGGTAGCATTGTGAAACACGGGTAACGGGCTAGATTCCCTTATCCAAATCGAGGATATTGCGAAACCAGCCGGAGATGGCTTCGATCTCCTCCATACAGACGGCATGTTCCATGGGATAAGTCTGGTAGTCCGCCTGATAGCCCATCTCCCTGAGCTTTTCAAAGCCCTCGCGGCCGATGCGCTCAGGCACCACCGGGTCGGCGGTGCCATGACACAACTGCACCGGGATATCCCTGTTCACGGGTTCAGGCTGAATCCGGTCATGGGTGGCGAAATAGGTGGAGAGCCCCAAAAGACCCGCAAGGCGGTGGGGATATGTCAATGCCGTCTGAATCGCCACGGCGCCGCCCTGGGAAAAACCGGCTAGCACGATACGTCGGCTGTCGATGCCCCGTTCCATCTCCCGATCCACCAGCAGGCGGACCGCTTCCGCCGATTCCATCAACTGATCGATATCCACACGGCGATCAATGTTGATATCGAGAATGTCGTACCAGGCCGGCATGACAAACCCGCCGTTGACAGTCACCGGCCTTGCCGGCGCATGGGGGAATACGAAACGGATGGCGGCCGATCCGTCAAGTTTCAACTCCGGCACGATAGACTCGAAATCATGGCCGTCCGCACCCAGGCCGTGCAGCCAGATGACGGCCGCATCGGCAGTCGATGAGGGTTCGATTTCAACACAGGGGAGATAGTTCATGGCCTCGCAGTATACCAGTTGAACGGTATGTATGGGGTTGTATGGAGTGTGTTTGAAGATGAAGAAAAAGAATTTGAACCGCAGAGGCGCAGAGACGCGGAGAACTTCTTTTTGTTGTTTGTTCGTTGCGGTTTGTAACTATTAGCCCTGCGTTGTGCAGTAGCTACCAGGAAGGCACCGCGCTGAACAGCAAAAAACATGTCTTCTCTGCGCCTCCGCGTCTCTGCGGTTCAAAGTCTTCTCTTTTCTCCATCACTCAAGATGTCCGCCCCCCGGATGTTTGATCCTGGTAGCGGTTTGCAAAAAAGCTGATCGCTTCCCGCAGGTTTCCCTGGGCCTGTTCTGAGATCGTCTCGATAAAGGGGTCGAAACGGTAACCCCGAATCGCCAGGACAAAAACACTGGCAGTTGCACCGAACAGCGTCCTGGCCAGATACGTCAGGGCGCCGGGCGAGACACTGTGGGTATCCAGACGCATTACCGCATCATTGGGTAGAGGAGCAAACTCGAAAGGAGGGGGTGCGTCCAAGGAGGCATCAACGTATACCACCTGCCCGTAATCGGACATATCCATGGCATCCTCGACACACAGTTGATACTGATTTCTGGTTTCAACCCCTGGGAGGCACAGTCGATCAAGTCTTTCCACAAATGCCGGAGCGAGCCCGTCATCACCCCGGGCGGGGTTGCCACAGCCGATGACCAGGACAGGGGTTTCTTTCACCCTTAGCTGCTCTTGCGGTCCACTACCGTACCTTCGGCATCGTACACCTCCACCACAAGGGGCATCTGCCCCAGGGCATGGGTGGCACAGGAGAGACAGGGGTCATAGGCGCGTACCACCACCTCTATCTGGTTGAGCATGGGCTCGGTGATCTTTGGCTGGCCCGACAGATGCTCTTTTGCCACGCGGCTGATGGCACGGTTCATGGCCTCGTTGTTGTTGGTGGTGGAAACGATCAGGTTGCAGAAAGTGACCTGATCGTTTTCATCGACCCGGTAATGGTGGAACAGCGTGCCTCTCGGTGCCTCAATCACGCCGATGCCCTCTTCCCGGCGTTCCCCCCTCACCAATAGTTCCTCGCCCTGCAGATCCTGGTCATGCAACAGCGACTTGATCTTTTCCACACAGTGCAGCACCTCGATCATGCGTGCCCAGTGATAGGCCAGGGACATCTGGTTGGGCAGCCCGTTGGTGAGCTGCCGGAAGGCCTGGTGGGCCTCATCGGCCAATGGTGTGTCTATGAACCCCGCGGTATTCATGCGGGACAGGGGACCGACGCGATACCAGCCGTCCAGGGGTCCGCGGCGCTTGATGAACGGAAACTTCATGTAAGACCAGGAGCGGACTTCCTCCATCAGATAGTCGTTGAAGTCCCGGTAATCGACCTGGTCGAATATGATATTGCCGCCGGCATCGATGGCACGCAGCCGGCCGTGATAGAGATCCAGCGCCCCGTCGCCGCGCACCAGTGACATGTGGTTGGAGTTGAAAGCGGCGAACTTCGACACATGGGGCAGATGCTCATGGGTATAGTCACGAGCGATGTTTTCCGCTTCCTGTGCCCAGACGATCATCTGGTCCACGTCCTGCAGCAGCTTGTCGCGCTCCGCGATACTCAGATTCTTGTTGATGCCTCCCGGCACGGCGCTGGTGCCGTGAATCCGCTTGCCCGCCGTGGCCTCGATCACCTGCTGACCGAATTTGCGCATGCGGATCCCTTTCATGGCAAGCTCGGGGTTTTCCTGTATGACACCGAAGATGTTTCGTTTGCCGACATCGTCCCCGAAGCCGAACAACAGGTCGGGAGAACTCAGGTGAAAAAAGTGCAGCACATTGCTCTGCATGATCTGCCCGTAGTGCATCAGGCGCCGCATCTTTTCCGCCGTCGGCGTAAGTGTATCGGCACCGACGATCATATCCATGGCCTTGGAGGCTGCCAGGTGGTGGCTTACCGGACAAATGCCGCACAGTCGCTGGACGATCACCGGCACTTCCCAATAGAGCCTGCCGAGAATGAATCTTTCGAAACCCCGGAATTCCACGATGTGGAGGCGGGCTTCGTCGACGTTGTTGTTTTCGTCGAGGTGGATGGTGACCTTGCCGTGGCCTTCGACGCGGGTGAGGGGATCGATTTCTATGACGCGGGTTTTTGCCATGGTTGGTTATTTCTTCAGGATAAGAATTTGAACCGCAGAGGCGCTGAGGCGCAGAGGGTTTTAGTTATTGAGGAGGAGTTCTGCATTTGGGTTTTCGGCATGGGTTGTGGCGTTTGGTTTTTAGTCATATTTGATCAGTTCATAAGGAAGCCGTTGCCGATGCCCTGTGATCAGGGCATTCAGGGTCTGCCACAGGGTTTCACTTGAAGGGGGGCAGCCGGGGATCTGGTAGTCCACCTTCACCACGTCGGCAAGGGTATAGACCTTGTCGAGCAGCAGCGGCAGGGCCGGATCGTTGGGTATGCTGTTCGTCGGGTTCAGGACATATTCGCTGTCGAGATAGGCGGTCTCCAGGCATTCGCGCAGGGGATCCTCCGCATGCATGATGGCGTTGCGCATCACCGGCAGCCCGCCCATCACCGCACACTGCCCGACCGCCACCAGTATGTCGCAGTTTGCGCGGAACTCATGCAGGGTGTGGACGTTCTCTTCGTTGCAGCAGCCACCCTCCACCAGGCCGATATCGCAGCGGCCCGTGAAGCGCTTGAAATCGTTGAACGGCGAGCGGTCGAACTCCACCAGCTTCAGCAGATCCAGGAGCCGCTCGTCTATATCCAGCAGCGACATATGGCAGCCGAAGCAGCCGGCGAGTGAGACCGTGGCGATGCGTTTTTTCATCAGGCTTTGCGGCCTTTCCCATTACTGCCAATAGGCGCGAGATCAAACTGGCGTTCACCGATAGGTGTAAAAAACCCCCTGCCCTTCTGGATGATGCAACCCACTGGGCAGGTTTCCAGGTTGATGGCCCTGTCGTCTATGCTTACGTCAGTATCGGCCAGGCTGTCGCCGTTGACGCCTACCTTTTTGTGGACACCCCGGCCCACGTACTCGAACACGTTCTTCCCGTCGATATCCCGGGAGGCACGAATACAGCGGCCGCACAGGATGCAGCGATTGGTATCCAGCACGATATCCGGGTGGGATGCGTCGACCGGTCGCACCGGCTGAAGATAGGGGTATTTCGTGGATTGGGTAATGCCCAGGCGGTAGGCCATGGCCTGCAACTCACAGCGGCCGCTGGCTTCGCAGATGGGGCAGAGATGATTGCCCTCGTGAAACAGCATCCGCACCAGGTCGCGCCGATAACCCATGATCTCGGGTGTTTCGCTTTCCACGATGGCGTCGGCCCTGGCCGGCTGGGTGCAGGCGGCAACCGTGCGGCCGTTCATTTTCACCACACACACCCGGCAACTGCCCTGGGGTTTCAATCCTTCGGTATCGCACAGCCGGGGGATGTAGACCCCCGCGGCATCGGCCGCCTTCATGATCGACTGTCCGGGTTCGGCGGTGATCTCCTGCCCGTCCAGGGAAAAGGTGAATTTTTCAGCCATGTTTTTACCTGAAGCCCGCTCAGTCCCCTTCATAGGTCGGGTCGTAGATCATGGAGCGGCGTTTTGCCAGATACCGGGACTCCTCGAGCGCGCTCTGAATATTGAACGATGCCTCCCGTCCATCCCTGTTTATTTTCAACAGCGCGGCATAGACCAGGGGAAAGTTCGCTATGGTGGAAAGCACCGGGTTGGGCGAGGTATGACCCAGCCCGCAGCGGCTCGTCTCCGCGACCGTTTTGCCCAGTTCCCGGAGATAGTCCAGGTCTTCCGGCTGACAGAGTCCCTGGCGAATTTTCCCGATGCGCCGTTTCAGAAACACGTTGCCGACCCGGCAGGGGGTGCAGTATCCGCAGCTCTCCTCGATAAAAAAATCCAGGAAATACTCGACGATCTCGAGGATGTTTCGCTTCGCCGAGAAGACCATGACGGACCCTCCTGTAGGAAGGTCTTCCTGGCAGATCCTGCGATCGAACTGACTCATGTTGATCATCTGCCCGCTCGCACCGCCGACCTGGACCGCCGCGGCATCGGGAGCAACCGCCAGGTCCAGCAGTTCCCGCACGCTGATACCGAACGGCAGCTCGTATACGCCGGGCCGCTCGCAATCCCCGCTGACACTGAGCAGTTTGGTGCCGGCGCTGGCTTTCGTGCCCCAGGATCTGAACCAGGCCGCGCCCCGGTCGAGGATGCGCGCGGCACAGCAGAAGGTCTCCACGTTTCCCACAATCGTCGGATAACCCAGATAGCCCGATTCCGCCGGAAAGGGGGGGCGGTTCTTGGGCTCACCGCGCAGTCCCTCGCAGGAACTGATCAAGGCGCTCTCCTCGCCGCATATGTAGGCGCCCGCCCCCATCTGAATTCGGATATCAAACCCGCCCGGTCCATCCGCATCGGTACCCAGCAGGCCCTGGTCCCGGCGCCTTTGCAGCACAGTATCCAGATAACGGCGGAGATAGGCGTATTCCGCGCGCAGGTAGATGATGCCTTCACGTGCCTTGACGGCGTAGGCGGCGATGGTCATGCCCTCGATCATCAGATCGGCGCGTTCCGTGAGCAAGACCCGATCCTTGAAGGTGCCGGGTTCGCCTTCATCGGCATTGCAGATGACGAATCGCCGTTCCGCGGGGGTGTCGGCCGCCATGCGCCATTTGCGGCCGGCGGGAAATCCGGCGCCTCCGAGCCCCAGCAGCCCGGCGCGCTCAACCTCCTCCCTGACCTGATCCGGCGGCCTGCGCAGCGCCTTGTGCAGCCCGGCATCGGCCGGCACGTCGCTCAGCAGCACCTCTCCCCGCAGGCGGATGTTGTTCCTGACCATCGACCCGATCAGCGGATTGAGGTTGTTTCCATCCCCTTCAGGCAGATCGAGCTCTCCCGGGCCCAGCCCCTGCTTCAATCCAAGGGCGATCTCTTCCGCCCGTGCGGGGGTGAGGCAGGTAACGACCCTCTCATTGATCAGCGCCGCCGGCGCCTGGTCGCTCATGCCGATGCAGGGCGTGTATTCCAGGGTAAAACGCCCGTCCGGGCTGGTCTCGCCAAACCCGATGCCCAGTATCCTGCTGAACACCTGGGCTATCTCCTCGGTGCCCGCATGGCGGTCTATGATGTCATCGCAGAGCCGGATTACCACCTGCCCCCGCGGACTGTCGGAGAAAAAGGCGTAAAAACTGACCATCCCCTCCACTTCCACCCGGTAGGTACCGATCTGGCGGGCGATACACTCCATCAGCGAGGGTTCGACACAGCGGAACCTGGCCTGAACCTCCAGAAGTATATCCAGTAGCCGGGTGCGGTCGTTGCCGAACCGCTCGCAAATGGCCATGACCGCCTGCTCGGCTTTGGCATGTTTCGATAACGGTGACTCTGGCAAGGGTGATTCCTTTGTTGCTCTGATAGTTACGATAACCTTTCCCTGTTTAACTACTGTTAACAGAAACCGGCAATATTGCCCATGATCTGCGGCAACCCGAACGCCGTGATCTCCTTGTCTCCAATGGCAATGATGGCTGTTGGCCGAATGAATTCGGCCCTACGACTGTGAAAAAAACGTAGGGTCGAATTCATTCGACCAATACCCGAGCGGGCATGTCGTGGTGATGCTATAGGTTTGATGGTGTCGGAAAGGACCGGCAGTTGGTAGGAGTACTGCTATCGGGTATCCTGATTTGATCCGGCTACCAGAACAAAACCCCAAAATGTACCCAAGGAATCCCAGCTTAACCCCCGACTTCGAAGCGTTCGCAGACCAGTTCGATTTTCTGTTGCAGGTGGCGTTGCGCAAGATCGGGCGGCATGAAAACAATCCACAGGCCTATTTGAACTGGGCGCGGAAATCCCTGCCCACCCTGGCATCCGATCTGTTCAAGCCGCTGGCGAAGGAAGAGACCGATCAGGCGGCGTACTGGATGGGAGTGGCCATCTGGAATGCCACACCGCTGGAAAGCAACCGGTTTCGTCCCAGTCCATTGCCCCCGGTTTCACGCAATGCCCGCTGCCCCTGCGGTTCCGGACGCAAGTTCAAGCAATGCTGCATCGAAACCGAGCATCTGCTCAACCTGGATACCCTTACCGTCTGGCCAAACCTGGCGAGCCTTTATACCGACAAGTACTGGCTGGAGCAGGCCTCCAGGGGCGTACTACCTGTTGAGGGTATGATTTCCGTGGCCCTGTATTTCCATGAAAACCAGAAATTTAGACCTCTGCTTAAGCTCGTTGAGCCCGTTTTCGGGGATGAACGCAGCAAGCTCAACGACCAGTTCGCCATATTGATAGACCCCCTGTGTGATGCCTACGATGCGCTGTACAAAACCGATAGAAAAAAGCGCGCGCTCTTGTCACGACTGGTCAACCACAGTTCGCGAACGATCAGATCCGACGCCAACCTCAGGTTGGCCACATGGCTGCATGATTCGGGGGACATAGACGGCGCCTGGGGGGCCTTTCAGGGTGCGATACGGGCCGATCCTGACAATCCCTCCGCGGCGATACTGGAAATCACGCTTTTGTGTGCCAACGGCGAGCGGGATCTTGCCGGCCAGCGGGCCGAGTTCTGGCTGCGCCGCCTCGGATCCGTGCCCGATGTCGCGCCGGAGACCCTGTCCATCCTCGAGAGTGCCTGTGAAGACCCGTGCGGCTGGTACGAGGAATACAACGCGTCGATGATTTCACCGGAGCTGTCCGCGCTGACAGACTGGATATCGGGCAACAAAGATCGGCCGCTCCCCGCCTACCGATGGCAACAGGTTCCGGTCGAGCCGGACGACATCCTCATGCGCGGTGCCCACGAACTGGCCACGCCCCGGGATATCCGGGAAATCGAGGATCAATGGGAGGAAGTCCGACCCCTGGACAAGCCCTTTTCCACCGGCTGGCTGCCGATGGATCCCGAATTCGACTGGGATGAGCCCGAGGGCTGGTTGTCCTTTCTGCAGGGAACGCCGGGGGGCCTCGACAGTTTTGACGTTATAGACGACCTTCTGACACTG
>JAQYVO010000078.1 GCA_030145425.1 Chromatiales bacterium
AAGACAACAGGGCTCAAATCTCATAAGCTTGTCTACCAATCAGGTTCGCCTGGTGGGAAAAGCAGGCCAGGAGGCAGTCCAATGTTCTCGACCTACAAGAATCCGGTCTATGACTACGCCCGGTCGCCGGATCAGGAAGCCACCGAACCGGCACACCACCCGGTGGTCATCGTGGGCGCCGGCCCAGTGGGCATGGCGGCGGCAATTGATGCCGCTCAGAAGGGTATCGATACCCTGGTGCTCGACGACGACAACACCGTCAGCGTGGGTTCAAGGGCAGTATGCTACTCCAAGCGGGCGCTCGAGATCCTGGACCGGCTGGGATGCGCCGGGCCCATGATCGAAAAGGGTGTGACCTGGCAGGTCGGGAAGATCTTTTTCCGGGATGAACTGGTCCGGCAGTTTGATCTGCTTCCCGGGGAAGGCCATAAGATTCCCGCCTTTATCAACCTGCAGCAGTACTATCTCGAGGAGTACATGGTCCGCCGGATGGCGGAGCTGGACAATATCGAGGTGCGCTGGAAAAACCGGGTCAGCGCCGTGGACAACGGGCCGGACAGCGTCACGCTGACCATCGACACCCCGGACGGCAACTACCGGATCAGCTGCGACTGGCTGATCGCCGCCGACGGTGCAAACAGCCCAGTCCGGGAACATCTGGGGCTGGAGAGCACCGGCCAGTGGTTCCAGGACCGGTTCCTCATCGCCGATGTGGTCATGAAGGCCGATTTCCCGCCCGAGCGCTGGTTCTCCTTCGATCCCTCCTACCATCCCGGCCAGTCGAGCCTGCTGCACCGCCAGCCCGACAATGTCTGGCGGCTCGATTTCCAGCTGGGATGGGATGCCGACCCCGAGGAGGAAACGAAGCCGGAGAATGTCATGCCCCGGGTCAAGGCCATGCTTGGCGAGGAACGGAAGGTCGAGCTGGAGTGGTGCAGTGTCTACACCTTCCGCTGCCGGCGCATGGAAAAATTCCGCCACGGCAGAATCCTGTTCGTCGGCGACGCTGCCCACCAGGTCTCGCCGTTCGGCGCCCGGGGCGCCAACTCAGGGATTCAGGACACGGACAACCTGTTGTGGAAGCTGAAGCTGGTCATGGACGGCAAGGCACCGGACAGGCTTCTGGACAGTTATTCCGATGAGCGTGTGACCGCTGCGGAGGAAAACATCCTCAACTCCACCCGTTCGACGGATTTCATCACGCCTAAATCCCAGGTGTCCCGCATTTTCCGGGACTCCGTGCTGGAACTGTCCCGGCGTTTTCTCTTTGCTCAGGGCCTGGTCAATTCGGGCCGCCTCTCCGATCCCACCATCCTGACAGAATCCGGATTGAACACCCCGGATGATGAGGCATTCGACGGGGACATGGTGCCGGGGGCGGTGATGGATGACGCGCCTGTCGAGGACAGCCGGGGTGAGCAGTGGCTGCTCAATCTGGCAGGCGAACAGTTCACGGTACTCCATTTCGTCGAGGATGCGGCCAGTCTGGACAAGGGTACGATCGAAGGATTGAAGCGCCTGGAGACAGGTACAATCCCAGTGCCGGCGATTGTCGTCGCAAACCAGGGAACCGCGCCCGCCGACCTTCGCACTGCCATGGATGCACAGGGATTGGCGGCGAAACGCTACAATGCACGCCCGGGCACCACCTACCTTATCCGGCCGGATCAACAGGTGACCGCCCGCTGGCGATCCTTCGATGCGGACAGGCTGACCGCTGCCTTGAAGCTTGCCACCTGCAACAGCTGAGGAAAACATCATGCCGCTGATCACCGAATCCAATTTTCACCAGCCGGGCAAGCGATATTTCCGCGCCTACAGTGCGGGTGATGATTTCTACCAGGCGTTGATCGACACCCATCGCGACCTGTCCGACGAACAGAGCGCCAGGGTCAACGCCCGGCTGGTTCTGCTGTTTTCAAACCATATCGGCGACCTGGATGTACTCCGGGAGGCCATGGAAATAGCCCGCGAGGAGATCTGAGGAAGTCGATGCCCATACTCAACGAGACCCATGACCCTTCCCTGCAAAGCTGGGTGAAATCCGCCAACGATCCCGAAAGCGATTTCCCGATCCAGAACCTGCCCTTTGCCATATTCAGACCCTTGGACGGCAATGGGGACTTTCGGGGCGGCGTAGCCATCGGCGACCAAATCCTGGATCTGGCCGCCCTGCATCGGCTCGATCCGTTTGAGGGCGAAGCTGCCCGGGCACTGAACGCCTGCACAGGGAACACCCTGAACGAGTTCATGTCCATGGGCCGGACCGCCTGGTCCGCGCTGCGCCTCAACCTGTCCCAGTCTTTGCACATCAATGCCCCCCTTTCAGACCGGCTGGCCGCCTGTCTCGTATCCCAAACGAAGGCTGAATATGCCGTGCCCGCCCGCATCGGCGACTACACCGACTTTTATACCTCCATCCACCACGCCACCAATGTGGGCAGACTATTCCGCCCGGACAACCCGCTCATGCCCAACTACCAGTGGGTACCCATCGGCTATCACGGCAGGAGTTCATCCATAGGCGTATCAGGACAGTCTTTCCGGCGCCCCAATGGCCAGACCCGTGCGCCGGACGCTGCTGAGCCCAGCTTCGGCCCCAGCAAGCGAGTGGACTACGAACTGGAACTGGGTATATTCATCGGCCCCGGAAATGATCTGGGAGCCCCCGTCAGCCTGAATGAGGCGGAGGATCATGTGTTCGGACTCTGCCTTTTCAACGACTGGTCGGCCAGGGACATTCAGGCGTGGGAATACCAACCGCTGGGCCCTTTCCTGTCAAAGAGCTTCGCCTCGACCCTGTCTCCCTGGATCATCACCACGGAGGCCCTGGTCCCCTTTCGCGCCGAATGGCACCGCCCCGCCGATCATCCCCAGCCGCTTCCCTATCTGGAATCGGATGCAAACCGCGACCGTGGCGCATTCGATATCCATCTGGAAACTTTGCTGCATACCGGGCAGATGCGGGAACGACAAGCACCGCCTGTCCGGGTGTCGCTGAGCAATTTCCGTCACTCCTACTGGACGGTGGCCCAGATGGTGGCCCATCACACCGTCAACGGCTGCAACCTGAGGCCGGGGGACTTTTTCGGGAGCGGCACCCAATCGGGGCCCAATCCCGAAGAAGCCGGCGCCTTGATAGAATTGACCCAGGGTGGCAAACAGCCTTTGACCCTGGCGAACGGCGAGACACGCACCTTTCTGGAGGATGGCGACAGTGTCATCATGCACGGCTGGTGCGAAAAGCCCGGAGCACGGAGAATAGGCTTTGGTGAAGTTGCGGGCACAGTGTTGCCTGCCTGGTAGACTGGAAAACTACGGTGCGTGTTGACAAGACCGGAACCAAAAAGTAGGAGCGGGCTTGCCGCTGCCAGAGCATTTCGCGGGCAAGCCCGCTCCTACGGGAAATTTTTTTCGTCATTTGTAGGGCCGAATTCATTCGGCCAACTGGTGATTATCCCTGTTGGGACTGCACCTGGATGACCGGTGGTGATGAAACGCACCGAGCCTCAGACATTGGTCGAATGAATTCGACCCTACAGCCGGAACCTCAGGCATTGGTCGAATGAATTCGACCCTACAGACCGAGCCTCAAGGATTGGTCTGATTAAGAATTTATATGTTATGAAGTCCGAAAATAAGTCGCAGGAGAATCCACCCATGAATGCAAAGTTCGCCTCCGTGGCCGATCAGGAGGAAAAACAGGTCACCTTTACCCAACTGTCCGAGCACGGCTGGGCCTTCACCACGGAAGGCGACCCCAATACCGGCGTCATCATCGGCGATGATGGGGTGATGATCATCGATGCCACCGCCACGCCGATCATGGCGCAGCAGGTGATTGCCAAGGTCCGGGAGATTACCGACAAGCCCATCAAGTACGTGGTGCTCTCCCATTATCATGCGGTTCGGGTGCTCGGTGCCTCGGGATACATGGGCGAGGGGCTGGAACAAGTCATCGCCAGTGAGGATACCTACGACCTGATACGTGAGCGCGGCCAACAGGACATGGATTCCGAGATCGGACGTTTTCCGCGGCTTTTTCAGGGTGTGGAATCGGTCCCCGGCCTGACTTGGCCAACCCTGACCTTCAAGGGGGAGATGAGGCTGTGGCTGGGCAAACTGGAGATCAGAATCCAGCAGCTTGGACGCGGCCATACCAAGGGAGACACCGTGGTCTGGCTGCCGGATGACAAGGTGCTCTACTCCGGTGATCTGGTGGAATTCGATGCCGCCTGTTACACGGGTGACGCCTACCTGACAGACTGGCCCCACACACTGGACAGACTGGCGGCGCTCAAGGCGGAGAAACTTGTCCCGGGCCGTGGGCCGGCCCTGGAGACACCGGAGAAGGTCAGCGAGGGCCTGGCCTATACCCGGGATTTCGTCACCACGCTCTACCAAAGTGCCCGGGAGGCAGTTGCCGAAGGCATGAATCTCAAGCAGACCATGTCCCACGCCCGCCTGGCGATGGACCCCAAGTTCGAGCAGGTCTTCATCTACGAACACTGTCTTCCCTTCGATGTCACCCGCGCCCATGATGAGGCATCGGGTATACGCGATCCCCGTATCTGGACCGCCGAGCGGGACCAGGAGATGTGGCACGGGCTTCAATCAGATGAAGACTGAATCCTGTTTTAATGGGGTCAGAGTTTTAATGGGGTCATGGAGATTGCTTCGTGCCTCGCAATGACGGCTATTTTGCTTAAGTAAGTGCCATTAACTGGATTGATGTAGATTCACCTGAGACAAAAACCTGTCGAATCATTGAGGAGAGTTTTTCCATGAAACTCGAAAAAATTCACCATGTAGCCTACCGCTGCAAAGATGCCAAAGAGACAGTGGAGTGGTATACAAGGAATCTCAATATGGAATTCATCCTGGCCATCGCCGAAGACTACGTGCCATCGACACACGAACCGGACCCTTACATGCACGTGTTTCTGGACGCCGGCAATGAGAACGTCCTGGCCTTCTTCGAACTGCCCACACGTCCTGAGATGGGCCGGGATCCAAATACGCCGGAGTGGGTTCAGCATATCGCCTTCAAGGTCAAGGACCGCGAAACCCTCCAAGCCTTCAAGGACCAGCTGGAGGCGAACGGTGTGGACGTTCTGGGAATCACCGACCATTCCATTTTTCACTCCATCTATTTTTTCGATCCCAACGGGCACCGTATAGAACTGGCCTGTCCCGACCCGGCGGAAGAAAAGAAGCTGGAACTCCTGGATGGGGTCAAGTGGGACATGCTCGAGGAGTGGTCGCGCACCAAAAAGGCACCCCGGCATGCCGCCTGGATGCACGCGGATGAACTCAAGGATATGGATTGATCCTTGTTGGCAAACATTTTCAATGGGGTCAGACACGATTGATTTGGTCTTAAATCAATCGAGTCTGACCCCATTGAAAATGACCCCATTGAACATAGGTTGAGACATGAGACAGCTCTACAGCTATTTCCGAAGCTCGGCGGCCTACCGGGTGCGTATCGCGCTGAACCTGAAGGGCCTGCAATATGACATTCTCCCCGTGCATCTGGTGCGCGGCGGCGGTGAGAACTTCAAGCCGGAGTATCTGTCCGTCAACCCCCTGGGACTGGTGCCCGCGCTGGCAACCGAAGAAGGACCTGTCATACAGTCCCTGGCCATCATCGAATACCTGGAGGAAATGCACCCCGAGCCTCCCCTGCTCCCGAGTTCCCCCCATGAACGCGCCCGGGTGCGCGCACTGGCCCAAACCGTCGCCTCCGAGATACACCCGTTGAATAATCTCAGGGTGCTGGATTACCTGGTCAACCGGCTGGGTGCGGACGAAGAACAGAAGCTGGCCTGGTACCGACACTGGGTAAACGAGGGACTCGCGGGCATGGAGGCACTGTTGGCGGGCAATCCCCAGACCGGTTCTTTTTGCCACGGGGACCGGCCCACGCTGGCGGACTGCTGCCTGATACCCCAGCTCTACAATGCCGTAAGATTTGACTGCCCGCTGGATGCCTTTCCCACGATAAGACGCATCGAAACCGGCTGCAGCGAAATGCAGGCTTTTCGGGATGCGGCACCAGAAAATCAACCGGATGCCGAATAGTCCAATTCGATGCACACCCGTTCAAGGAGACGCCCTGCAATATGACCGCCCCCCCCCTCTGGCAGCCTGGACCTGAACGGATCAAGGCGGCTGCCATTACCAGATTCATGGACGAAGCATCGAGCCTGTGCGACAGGCCCCTCGGTACCTACGAGGCGCTGTGGGAATGGTCGGTCGCGGACATCGAAAATTTCTGGTCCCTGGTCTGGGACTTTTGTGAGGTCATCGGCGAGAAAGGCGACCGGGTGGTCGTCGATCCCGAACGCATGCCCGGGGCGCGCTGGTTCCCCGAGGCGCAGCTGAACTACGCCGAAAATCTATTGAGAGTGCGCGGTCCCGACAAGGCCCTGATCTTCTGGGGTGAAGACAGGGTCAAGCGGCATATCGATTGGGATGAACTCCATGCCGGTGTCTCCCGATGCCGTCAGGCGCTGGTCCATGCCGGGGTGGGCACGGGGGATCGGGTAGCAGGTTATCTGCCGAACATGCCGGAGGCCGTCATCGCCATGCTCGCGACCGCCTCCCTGGGGGCCGTCTGGTCATCCGCATCCCCCGATTTCGGGGTGGAGGGTGTGTTGGACCGCTTCGGCCAGATAGGCCCCAAGGTGCTGTTCTGCACGGACGGATATTTCTACAACGGCAGCGTCATTGACTGCATGGACAAAAACCAGCAGGTTGCCGCGCGTCTCAAAGGGCTCCTGAAAACTGTGGTCGTCCCCTATGCAGGTTCAGACCCGGATATTGGCAAAATAGCGGAAGGTGCAAAATGGGAGACCTTTCTCGCACCCTTCGAACCCGAAAATATCGAGTTTCGACGGGTGGCATTCGACCACCCCCTTTTCATCATGTTCTCCTCGGGCACCACGGGGGTGCCCAAGTGCATCGTTCATTCCGTGGGCGGAACCCTGCTGCAACACCTCAAGGAACATCGCCTGCATGGAGACATCAGGGCCGGGGATCGCCTTTTCTACTTCACCACCTGCGGCTGGATGATGTGGAACTGGCTGGTGTCGGGTCTGGCGTCGGGCGCCACGCTCCTGCTCTATGACGGAAGCCCTTTCGCCGGGGACCAGACCATACTGTTCGACCTGGCGCAATCCGAGGAGATGACCCAGTTCGGCACTTCCGCAAAGTTCATAGAGGCGTGTGGAAAATTCGGTCTGAATCCGGGATCGACCCACCAGCTCGAAGCCTTGCGTTCGGTCTTCTCCACCGGCAGCCCTCTTGCGCCTGAGGGCTTTCGCTATGTCTACGAGAAGATAAAATCGGATGTTCAGCTGGCATCCATCTCCGGGGGGACGGACATCATCTCCTGCTTCGCCCTCGGTTCGCCCATTCTGCCGGTCTGGCTGGGTGAGTTGCAGTGCCGTGGCCTGGGTATGGCGGTGGATGTCTACGACGACGCAGGCAGACCCGTTCGGGGAGAAAAAGGCGAGCTGGTCTGCACCCACCCCTTCCCCTCAATGCCGGTAGGCTTCTGGAACGATGATGACGGCGAACGCTACCGAAAGGCCTATTTTGACCGTTTCCCCGGCATCTGGTGCCACGGGGATTTCGTGGAACTCACCGCCCATGAGGGCCTGATCATCTACGGCCGATCCGATGCCACCCTGAATCCCGGCGGCGTGCGTATTGGCACGGCTGAGATTTATCGCCAGGTGGAACAGCTGGATGAGGTCCTCGAGTCCGTGGTCATCGGGCAGGACTGGAACAATGACATGCGGGTGGTGCTGTTCGTTAAGTTGAGAGACGGCATGCAGTTGAATGAAGCGCTGGCGGATAAAATCAAAAAACATATTCGAGCCAAAACCACGCCCCGCCATGTGCCTGCCAGAGTGCTCCAGGTTCAGGACATACCCAGGACGAAGAGTGGAAAAATCGTGGAACTGGCGGTTCGTGATATCGTCCACGGCCGTGCGGTAAAAAATATTGAAAGCCTCGCCAACCCGGAGGCGCTCGATGAATTCAGGAACCGCCCTGAACTTAAGGCTTGATGGGCACCACCTTCTCAATCCATCGCTGCCTGCCGGGACTTATGTTCGCGCTGACATGCACTCTTTTCCTGATGTCGATACCGGGTATATCGGTATCCGGTGAGGTCCATGTGGCAGTGGCCAGTAACTTTGGCCAGGCGATCCGGCTGATATCGGAGCGCTTCGAAGAAGCCACGGGGCATGAGGTAGTCCTGAGCTTCGGCTCCACGGGCAAACACTACGCACAGATCAGAAACGGCGCACCTTTTCACGTCTTTCTGGCAGCAGATACAGAGCGTCCGATGCGGTTGGAAAAGGAAGGACTGGCTGAACCGGGCAGCCGGTTTACTTATGCGGTGGGGAGTTTGGTCCTGTGGAGTCCCAGGCCCGGATTCGTCGACACCGATGCAAACATCCTGAAGACCGGCAGCTTCCGGCGCCTGGCCGTGGCTAATCCCAAACTGGCACCCTACGGTAAGGCGGCCCGGGAGGTGCTACTGGCACAGGGACTGTGGGAAACACTGCAGAACAGGATGGTGCGTGGCGAGAACATTGGCCAGACTTTTCAATTCGTCGCAAGCGGCAGCGCTGCACTGGGGTTCGTGGCATTTTCCCAGATCAAGCGACCGGACCGCCCCATCGGGGGGTCTTACTGGGAGGTGCCGCAAGTGCTCTATACCCCAATCGAGCAGCAGGCGGTCTTGTTGAGGGGGGACAATCCAGTCGCCCGTGCATTTCTGTCATTCATGAGACAGGATGAAACGTTGCGGATCATCCGTGGATTTGGATACGGCACACCATGAGCTCCGGCAACCCCGACCTGATCGCCCTTGGTGTCACCCTCAAACTGGCGGGATTGACCACGCTGATCCTGTTACTGGTTGGTACGCCACTCGCCTGGTGGCTGTCACGCACCCGCTGGCGTTTCAGGTTTCTGATCGAGGCATTGGTGGCACTTCCCCTGGTGCTGCCGCCAACGGTGCTGGGCTTCTATCTGCTCATAGCCCTTGGACCCCATGGCCCGATCGGCGGGCTGATGGAAAGCATCGGCGCACAGCCCCTGGCTTTCACTTTTACAGGCCTGGTCATAGGCTCGGTGTTCTATTCAATGCCGTTCGTGATCCAGCCTTTACAGGGCGCGTTCACCGCGATCGGTCGACGGCCACTGGAAGTGGCCGCAACCCTGCGAGCATCTCCCCTGGATCGTTTCTTCACCGTTGCCGTCCCCTTAGCCCGACCGGGTTTTCTTACCGCCGCAGTGCTGGGATTCGCCCATACGGTTGGGGAGTTCGGCGTAGTGCTGATGATTGGCGGCAACATTCCCGGGCAGACACAGGTGCTGTCGATTGCCATATACGATCACGTCGAAACCCTGGAATATGCCCACGCCCACTGGCTCTCGGGTGGATTGTTGCTGCTCTCCTTTCTGCTGCTGATGGTAGTTTACGGACTCAACCGACGCTTTACATTGGTGCAGCCGTGACCATCGAGGCCCGGTTTCGAATAGAAAAAGGGGATTTTCTCCTGGATGCGGAACTGGACATTCCAGACAGGGGGGTCTCCGCAGTATTCGGTCCCTCGGGCTGCGGTAAGACCACGCTGCTGCGGGCCATCGCGGGGCTGGAGCCCTGCACCAATGGATTCCTGAGAGTGGGAGACAGGATCTGGCAACAGGATGGTTTCACCGTTCCCACACACCGGCGTGCCGTGGGTTATGTCTTCCAGGAACCCAGTCTGTTCGCACATCTCAACGTGCGCCGCAATCTTGAATATGGCCTGAAACGGGCGCCGGCATCCGAACGCAGGATCTCCATGGAACGGGCTATCGCGCTACTGGGCATCAGACCCTTGCTGGAGCGCCGGGCTGATCAACTCTCAGGCGGGGAGCGCCAACGGGTGGCGATTGCCCGCGCACTGGCGATGAGTCCCGGCATCCTGTTGATGGATGAGCCCCTGTCGGCACTGGATGCAACGCGCAAGCGGGAGATCCTGCCCTATCTGGAATCCCTGAACGATGCCCTGGACATCCCGGTGCTCTATGTCAGCCACTCACCAGATGAAGTCGCGCGACTCGCGGATCACCTGATACTGCTGGAGGAAGGCAGGGTAACAGCCACGGGCGCTATTGACGAGATCCTGACCCGGCTCGATCTGCCCCTTGCCCATGGCGAAGAAGCGGAGGCGCTCATCAAGGCCACCGTTGCAGGCCACGACGAGGAGTACCATTTGACACACCTGGATTTCGCCGGGGGTCGTTTTACGGTCACGCACAAACCCCTGCCCCTGGGCCACCCTGTAAGACTGCGGGTCGCGGCCAAGGATGTCAGCCTGACACTGGAACATCAATCGGGCACCAGTATTCTGAACATATTCCCTGCTTCCGTCGAGGAACTCATGCCCGTCGGCAGCGCCCAGGTGATGGTACGATTGATAACCGGCGGGGTGCCGATGCTGGCCCGCATTACACGCAAGTCGGCCGCCGTTCTGAATCTAAAACCCGGCACGCCGGTATATGCCCAGGCCAAGAGTGTCGCACTGCTTTCCTGATCAAGT
>JAQYVO010000117.1 GCA_030145425.1 Chromatiales bacterium
AAGACTATTCGAGGTATAATCCCGTCCAGTTTCGGCGAATAAACCACCAAGCCCATACACTATCCGGATAATCCATGGCCACTGCCTCCAAAATGTCCAGGAGCGGCTTTTTCGATCGACTGAAATCGGCGTTTTCCAGTCCCTCCAATTACACCGAGGTCGAACTTCGGGATGAGTATACCCTCGTGGGCGAGGCAATCCGCGTCCCCATCTCAGGGCAGGCCTTAAAGTTGACGCTGGGCGCGGGCAAGGAGAGCAGGACGCTTCACCTGGTCCCCGAGAAATTTATCGGCGATGTCGGCCGACTCGAGTTTCCGGCCTTTCTTTTACTGGATCCGGATACCTTTTACACACAGATCAACGGCTTTATCAGGCTGGCGAAAGGCGATCACCTGATCATCGGAAGGGAGGACGATCTGCAGCAGGCGATGTTCAGATTGCCCAAGGGCGTACGCAAGCGTCACCTCTCCATTGTCCATGACGGGGATGCCCTGTTGCTGAAAGATCTGGACGAAACATCCGGTACCATGCTGGAGACAATCCCGGACCCCGGGGGAAACGACCGGCTTACGGCGCGCAGATCAACAATACTTCAGGAGATACGCACCATATTCGGAGGTCCGATCCAGCTGCTCCCACCGGATGCGGCACTGCATGATCTGATCGAGGTCAACCGGATACTGGAAAAGGAACCGCTGCGCCCGCACAACGACCGGGGCATGCCGGGGGGGGTGGTCAATCTGCCGAAAAAAATGATTCCCATCATCCTGGGCGACCTGCATGCCCAGATCGATAATCTGCTCACCCTGCTGAGCCAGAACGAATTCATCGAGATGATGGGTGACGGAAAGGCTGCCATGGTGTTCCTCGGCGACGCCGTCCACTCGGAAGAAGACGATCACCTGGAGGAGATGGAGAGTTCTCTTCTCATGATGGATCTGATCTTTCGCCTGAAGCTCTGGTTCCCCCAGCAGGTGTTCTACATCAGGGGCAACCACGACAGTTTTTCCGATGAAATCGGTAAGTGCGGCGTACCCCAGGGGCTTCTGTGGGCCAAGACACTGCGGGACCTGCGGGGTCAGACATACCTGGACGCCATGAAACATTTTTATGAGCTGCTGCCCTACGTGGCACTGTCTAAGGGCTATGTCGCCTGCCATGCCGCTCCGCCCAGGGGTAAAGTCAGCATGGATATGCTGGTGAACATCGAGAAGTACCCGGGGCTCATCCAGGAACTCATATGCAACCGTCTCTACCGGCCCAATCGACCGGCCGGCTACAAGGGCAGCGACGTAAAACGTTTCCGTCGCACGCTGCACCTGGATGAAGACGCCGAACTCTTTGTCGGCCACACGCCTCTTACACGCCACGACACCCTGTGGATCAATGTAGGTGGCATAGAACATCACGATGTGGTGTTCAGCGCCAACAAGCCCTGGATCGGCGTGTTTACAAGAGTCGGAAACCGGATGATACCCCTCCAGTATCGCGCCGAAGAGCTGCTGCCGGTCATCAATGCGCTCGAGGATGTACCCGAAGTATGAAAGCAGCAACCGCCAGCCTGCCCAAGAAGGAATCGGGGAGAAAGAACAGGAAAGACAGGAGAATATCGCCCCTGAAGGTGGGTCCCGTGATCTACCAGCCCGAAGACACCCTGCTGGATAAGGACCGGCTGAAAAAGGACATGACGCTTTCCGAGTTAAACCACGTCTTTCGGTTGTACCTGACCAAGAAGGGCCTGCGGATGAAGGATATCTCCATCCTCGGTCTGTTTTCGGTGATCTTCAACGATCCCCAGTTCACCCACTGGCACGATCTCAGCAAACGGGAGCAGAGTGATGCCCTGACCAAGCTGGTACGGATGCCTGATGTCTACGACGAGTTGATCAAGAAAATCGGCAGTACCGCGGGCGATGCCCAGATCATAAAGTCAGTAGTAAAGGATGCCTACCAGAACGCCATAGACAGCTTCTCTCACGCGGCCTATCTGCAGAAAAAGTACAACGACCGCTTTCCGGGTTTCAAGATTGTCCTGTTCGTCGATCAGATAAGCCAGACGCTGATCCTGACCCTCATAGACAACGGATTCGGCGAGAAAATCATCAAGCCTAAAAAATCCCACACCGGACAGGACTACAGTGACGATTTTATCTCCCGATTCATTGACTGGCTGATCCGGCGCTACGTCGAAAAAGAGGAAGGGCCGGTTAAACGGGAGATCGCTTATACCGGGGGACAGGGTATGGCCCTGAAAAAACTGCGAATTGAACTCGGAATGAACGTCGACCTGCACTTTTTTACCACGGGCGCCATCTTTGAGCTCAAGTTAAAGAGTTTTTTCTAGTTTACCCTGTCGGCATCCCCTCAGGCCGCCTGTATGCGATGCAGTCGTGCATGGTTCAACGCCGACAACACGGCCCCGAGTGATGCACTGACCGTATCCCTGTCGAAAGACGCGCCGGAAATCCTTACCCCATCGATGTTGAGCTGTAGGTACGCAACCGCTTCGGCATCGGTTCCCTCCGTCATGGCATGCTCACTGAAATCGACGATGTTCAACTGCTGACCGCTGTGAAGCATCCAGGCATTGACGAAAGCGGAAATCGCCCCCTCCCCTTCGCCTCTCAGCACGAGCCGGCTGTTTCCATCTGAAAGATTCACATCTATGACATCCCTACCATCCCGGTCGATCCTGTAGCCCTGTAATCTGAGCGGACCCTGGTCGATCACGAAATGCTCCATGAAGAGGGAATGAATCATCCCGCTGTCGACCTCACCGGATTGGCGCTCGCTCACTCGCTGTACGATGGGGGCCATCTCCACCTGCATGAATCGCGGCAGGTGCAGCCCGAAATCCCGTTCCAGCACATAGGCAATCCCACCTTTTCCCGACTGACTGTTGACCCGGATGACCGCCTGGTAGTCCCGGCCCAGGTCCTTCGGGTCGATCGGCAGGTAGGCAACCTGCCAGGGTTCATCCGGCCTCTGTTGCCGCAGGCATTTTCGAATGGCATCCTGGTGACTGCCGGAAAAAGCCGTATAGACCATTTCCCCCACCCAGGGATGCCTTGGGTGCAGGGGGATCCGGGTGCATTCACCGACCACCTGGATCACCTCGTCCGGCCTCGACAGGTCGAGTTCGGGATCCACACCCTGACTGTAGAGGTTCATCGCCATGGTCACGATATCCATGTTGCCGGTACGCTCACCATTGCCTAGCAGCGTGCCTTCAACCCGCTGGGCGCCGGCCAGCACCGCCAGTTCCGCGGCGGCAACCGCGCAACCCCGGTCGTTATGGGTGTGCACCGACAGGATGATGCTGTCGCGCCGGCTGATATGGCTTGAAAAATACTCCACCTGATCTGCAAACATATTGGGCGTGGCCGCTTCCACGGTGGCCGGAAGATTGATGATGCACGGATGCGCCACGGTCGGCTGCCAGACATCCAGAACCGCCTCGCAGATCTCCACCGCGTAGTCCATTTCGGTGCTGGTGAAGCTTTCAGGTGAATACTGGAAGACCCAATCGGTCTCCGGGTATTTCGCCGCCTCCCGCTGCAGCAGTCGCGCACCCTCTCGGGCGATGGCGGTGATACCGTCCCGGCTCATACCGAATACCCGTTCCCGCTGCACGGTGGAGGTCGAGTTATAGACATGGACAATGGCACGTCGCGCGCCCTTCAACGCCTTGAACGTCCGGGAGATGAGGTCCTCACGGGCCTGAACCAAGGCCTGGATGGTCACGTCCTTGGGAATCTGGTCCTGTTCGATCAACCAGCGGACGAAATCGTAGTCCGGCTGGCTGGCAGAAGGAAAACCGATTTCGATCTCCTTGATTCTCAGACCAACCAGGAGGTTCCAAAGCCGCCTTTTCTGACCGACGCTCATGGGTTCGAGCAGTGCCTGGTTGCCGTCGCGCAGATCGACACTGACCCAGTATGGGGCCTGGGTCAGGGTACGACCGGGCCACTGGCGTTCATCCAACGGCACGCTGGCGGTCGGGCGGTATTTTCTGTGATCAAAGGCGGTCACTGTGGTTCTCCTGGTATTCCAAAGACCCGTAAGAGCCTGTTCTCGACTATCGGCTTGGTAAGCCATCAGTCTGACCGGTCCTCGTGAGACCAGCCTCTTCGGCCTTTGTCTGGTTGGACATCGGCCCTGTACCTGCTGCCTGATCAAGCTTTTCTGCCAGGCGGGGTGTCCGGGGTAGCGGACTATGGATAGATTAGTGCAGGTATTGAGAAAAGTGCTTGCGCATTTGCTGAATATTTATATATATTAGGCAATATATTGTTTTATTATCATTATTGTTAGATTATTATTGCTCAAAGAGCCGCCGACCGGATAAATATCGTGAAACTCGACCGCTACGATCGCAACATTCTGCAGATACTCCAGGAGGAGGGACGCATCAGCAACCAGGACCTGGCGGAACGCATCGGGCTCTCCCAGTCACCCTGCCTGCGCCGGGTGCGGGCGCTCGAGGAGAGCGGACTGATCATCGGCTACCGGGCCCTCGTCGACGCCAGAAAACTGGGACTCACGCTGCTGGCCCTGATCCATATCTCCATGGACCGTCACACCCCGGAGCGATTCGCTAACTTCGATGCAGCGGTAATCGCCCTCCCGGAGGTCCTGGAATGCCTGTTGATCACCGGACAGGACGCCGACTACCAGCTGAAGGTGATCGTCCGGGACATGGACGCCTACCAGGATCTGCTGCTGAACAAGATAACAAGAATAGAAGGGGTTACCGGAGTGCACTCAAGCTTCGTACTACGCCAGATAGTAAACCGAACGACTAAGCCTGTATAAGACAGAGTTACTAGTTGCTAGTAACTTTCTTCCTTCACTCCCCATGCGCCCTCTGGCCCAACATACCCGGTGTAACCAGAACCACCCCCTGTGGGGTTACCCTGAAATTCTTCAGGTCCGCAGCCAGATCTTCCCCGATTACGGTACCATCTGGAAGCTCACAGCCCCGATCAATGATGGCGCGGTGGATACGGCAGTTACGTCCGATGTTGACCTCCGGAAGAATTACGGAGTCCGTTACCTCTGAGTAGGACCGCACCCGAACCCGGGAAAACAACAGCGAGTGGCGGATCAGGGCGCCTGAGATGATGCAGGCACCGGAAACGATCGAATCCAACGCCTTGCCTTCGCGACCCGGATCCTGAAATATGAACTTGGCCGAAGGCAACTGACGCTGATGGGTAAGTATCGGCCACTCCTCGTCGTACAGATTCAATTCCGGGGTAACGTCCAGCAGCCCCATATTGGCCTCATAGAATGCATCCAGTGTCCCCACGTCACGCCAGTAAGGCTGGTCTCCGGTTACCGGATCCCGAAACCCGTAGGCGAATACCGCCTCATCTTTAATGATCGAGGGGATAATATCCCTTCCGAAGTCATGTCCCGAGAGGGGATCGGCTGCATCCTTTTCCAGCAGCTGATAGAGAAAGTCGGTATCAAATACATAGTTCCCCATGGACGCGAGAACACTGTCCTCGGAGCCCGGCATAGGCTTCGGATCCGAGGGTTTCTCCTCAAACTTCATGACCCGGAAATCCTCTTCTACGGTCATGACACCGAACTCCTTGGCCTGTTCCCGGGGCACTTCCACACAGGCCACGGTCATCTGCGCCTGTTTCTCCACGTGGTAGGCCAACAGCAAACCGTAGTCCATCTTGTAGACGTGGTCGCCGGACAACACCAGGACATGCTTCGGGTTGAACGACTTGATGATATCCAGGTTCTGATGAATGGCGTCAGCCGTACCCGTATACCAGCTGTCGGAGGTGCGCTGGGAAGCAGGCATTACCTCGACGAATTCACCCAGTTCGCTCTGGAAGGTGCTCCATCCGCGTACCAAATGCCGAATCAGTGAATGCGCCTTGTATTGGGTAAGTACGCTGATGTGTCTGATTCCGGAATTGACGCAATTGGACAATGGAAAATCGATTATCCGGAATTTACCACCGAAAAAAACAGCGGGTTTCGCGCGCCACTGGGTCAGTTCGTGTAGACGGGAACCTCTCCCACCAGCCAGCACCAGGGCCAGGGTGTCACGTGTCAGTCTGGTAACGTTCGGGTGTTGTTCATTCGTCATTTTTGGGACACTGCAGAATGGTTGTTGTTTCACAAAGGATAGCCGCTCAGATGGCTAGTGTACCCCAAGACCGGACTCCCGCTATAGCCTCGGCGGAAAATCGCAACGAATCGCATCTATCTCATTGACCCTTGGGCTTTACACGTTTCAGAAAATCCCAGAGAGGCAAGGCGGCAAGTCCGCCGATGACACCCGCGATATAACTGGGAATAAAACCTCCCGTGATTCCTATAGTGTCAAAGACAGTTTCCACCATTTCGACTTGATCAGGGGAAAAGCCATAAATTCAATGAGACTCCATAACTCGTAGTCTGCGTTGAGCGCAGGCTACGATTTGGTGGAGTAGCTGCCTGTCACTGTGAGAAACCCGTCCTCGTCCAGGTAGCCCTTGTCGCCTGTGTTGAACCAGCGTTTTCCCTCCAGTTCGATGATAGCAGCAGCAGTCGCTTCAGGTTCGTCGAGATAACCGAGCATGACCTGGGTGCCGCCGCACATGATCAGCCCTTCAATTCCGATCGGCAGAGACACCAGGGTTGCGGGATTCACGATGCGGAAACTGCTACCCGGCAGCGGCATACCCAGGGTTCCCGGCCTATTGCCAGGCTGTATGCTCCAGTCGTCCGGATCAAGGCGATCCGGTATGTTGACGCTGGCCACCGGTGTGGTCTCGGTGCTGCCATAGCCCTCATAGATCTCCTTGTTGAATTTCAGCTTGAAACCCTCCCGAACCTTTGGATTCAGGCCGCCCGCCCCCGCGACCACGATTCGCAATGATTCCAGCATCAGCGAATGAACCCGGTTGTTCCCGATGAACTCATCGAGCAGGGACGGCGTTCCGCAGTAAACGGTTGCCTGGTGTTCGTAGATCGTCTTGGCAACGGTCAGGGTATCCCCGGCATTGGAATGGCAGACGGCGGGTATGCCCTCGATCAGAGGCGCCAGCCCGGTGACAGTTAAACCGTAGGCCTGATAGAGCGGAAGCGTCGACATGAACACGTCCTGATCCCGGGTATCAAGTACATCGGATACCTGTTGAATATTGGCCATGATATTACGGTGGCTCAGGACGACACCTCGGGGTTCTGCCCCGACGCCATAGGTGAAGACAACTGTAGCCGGATCCTCTATATCCGTGTGCCGGCCGAAAAAGAGGTGGAGGATCTTCGCGGGCACCAGTATCGCAACAGCTGCGAACAAGATGCGTTCCAGCCTGCCCGTGTTCAGCTCCCGGTTTGTCAGGTCATGTATCAGAATATCGGATGGTAGCAGAGTCGATTGTGTGCCCGCCGAATCCAGCGAAGCCAGAAACTCATGTGAGCTGTAGACGCTGCGAATACCTGCCCGTTGCAAGGTAGCCTGAAGCGCCTCTGCCCCGGTCGTGTAATCCAGATTGACGACGGTTTTCCCCGACAGCAGCAATGCGAGGTTGGCCGCCAGTGCGGATACGGAGTTGGGCAGCATTACCGCTACGCGCTGCTCCTGACTGACGCGGCGCATCCAAAGCGACAACCTGAGCACCATGGCCAGCATCCCGAATCCAGAAAGGCCGGCGGCGCCGTCGGAATCCGCAATACAAGGCCTCCTGCCCAGGCGGCGGGCGGTTCGCAGCCAGCTCAGGGGTACCGGATCGAGGGATTGCGTATGCTGCTCCCAGGCATCGATGGAAAGATCGAAGATCCGGCCTTTGAGTTCGTGCACGCGTGTCTGCAAGGGCAGAGGCGGCCCGAATGCGATAATCACACCGCGGCGCAGGCGGGTACTGCGCTGTTCCCTATGTTTCTCGCTGGAACGGGAGAAACGACTCCCCCAAAGGCCCCGCAGATAAAATGGCAGAATAACGCCTTCCACACCGTTCACGCATCGTTCGTAGCCCTTCTTGAATTCTCCCAGCTGGCCGTTTCGACTTATGGTACCTTCCGGGAACAGGCACACCACCTCCCCTTCCCGAAGCAGCCGATTGATCTCCTGCAGCGCCTCTTTGCTGTGGCCTCTCGCAATGGGTATGACCCCAAACAGGTCCAGAAACCATTTCAGATACCAAAGCCGGTATATGGCGCGGTGCATGACGAAGTGAATCGGCCGGGGACTGGCGATCTGCACCATTGCCCAATCGAGCCAGCTGATGTGATTGCCGAGCATCAGCACCCCGCCCTGCCCCGGCATGTTTTCGAAGCCGATGATCTCGATGCGATAGGTACTGGCAAAGATGCGGCCAAAGACATAACGCACGAGAGACTGGGGAAGCCGGTAGATGGTGTATAAGGCCCCCACCAGCGCCACAAGGGTAAGCAGATGAAACAGGCCGGTGCTGTCCAGGCCCTTCAATGCGAACAGAACGGTCAACCCCAGGAAGGCGGTCATCACAAGGTTCTGAACCCAGTTGTTGCCCGCTAGCACTGAACCCCGATCCGACTCACCGGCATTGAACTGTATCAACGCGTTCAATGGAATGATAAAGATGCCCCCGAAAATCCCGAGCATCAAAAAACATAACGCCAGCAAGCGCCAATCGTTCATCTGCGGCACCAACGACAGCATGATGACCACGCCCAGTGCGCCAAGGGGAACCAGTCCTGTCTCGATGTGGCGGGTCGAGGCCCGGCCCGCCAGAAGGGAACCGATGATGATACCGATGCCGGAACATGCCATCACACCCTGGATCACCACCGTATTGGTTTCACCGAGTGTCTCCTGGGCCAGTGAGGGAAAGGCAGCCAGCACCACCTGGGATATACCCCAGAAAACCGAAAGCCCTACGATGGAAAGCCAGATGGTGCGGTTTGAGAAAATCCGTCTGATATTGATCTGAAGGTATTGCCCGCGGAGATAACGAGACAAACGCAAGCGCCGGGATGGCGCACCGGCATCCCGATGGGGCAACGTCATGGCGAACGCGAGTTCCACCAGGGAGCAGGCTACCAGGAGCCACCCGGCCGGGGCGACTGCCTGAAGCAGTTCTGACTCGTTTGCGTAGCTCACTTCCACGAGTCTTTGCTCGAAAAGAATGGAAAACAGGAATATTCCGGAGAGAATGGCGACGAGGCTCACGGCCTGAATCACGCCGTTGGCGTTGGCCAGCGCCTCCTTGCCCACCAGCTCCTTGATATAGCCAAACTTTGCCGGCGAATAGATGGCGCTCTGCATCCCGAGCAGGAAGGTCATGGCGAAGGCAGCCTGAAACCAGCCCAGGTAGTAAAAAATGGTAATAAACAGTGTGAGCCCCACTGCGGCGGCGGCGCTGTACTGCATTACACGGGGTTTTCTGAAGCGGTCGGACAGGAATCCCGATGCGCTGAAAAGCAGTATGAACGGCAACAGGATCAATCCGTTGACCACCGCTGTGAGTATGATCAGTTCCTGGCCTTCATGAACTTTGAACAGGGTGTTCTGAATCAGGATCTTGTGGCCAAGATCGACGAAGGCGTTGAGAAAAACGATCAGGACAAAGGGGATGAATCCCTTGAGCCGGAACAGGGTTGTCATGGGTTCCGGGAGCCTGTGAAACCGTCAAGGTAATTAATCAGCAGGGATTCCGCCAGGTCCGGCACCGACTCCACACCCACACCGCCCAGTTTTCCGGTAACGGCCAGAATGCAGATGCCGTGCACCCCACCCCATAATGCGCGGGCAGCCTGGGCTATCTCACCGGGCGTTTTATGGCCTGCAATGGGTTTCAGGCAGCGTTCGACCTGTGCGAACATGCGTGAGACCTTTTCCTGGTACCAAGCCGGGAGCTGCCCATTCCGGGGTACGCGGTGTTTGAACACCATCTCCCAGAGATGGGGGTCTTCTTCAGCGAAACGGATATAGGACTGGCCCAGACTCATCAGACGTTGGCGGTCATCCCCGATCTCCCCCACCGCCTCCATCATCTGCAGATTCAACCGGTCCAGGGTGCGTGCATTGACCTGCACGACGAGATCGTCCAGATTCTCGAATACCAGGTAAAGGGTGCCCACGGTGTAACCGATGGCGGCTGCCACCTTGCGTGCGCTCAGACCCTCATAACCTTTTTTGGATACGAGTTCCTCCACGGCCGACAGGGCCATCTCCCGTATCTCATCCCTGCTGTGATCACTGCGCCGGGCCATACCTCACCTTTTCATCTTTCATACTCCGTCACAATCTTGTCGACGGAGTACTTGGTTCCAAAAATAGTATTGAACAATGTTCAGACGTGTGCTATAAAATAAATGAACGTTGTTTATTTTACATGCTGTAGCGTCTGCTGAAAAGCGGCTTTTTCTGGAAAATTAATTAAACAACGTTTAATTATGGGCCTGCCCGGTATTTTTTCCATCACCGCCAGGTCTCTTTACTCCGATTAATTAAACAGTGTTTATTATTTGGGAGAAGTCATGAATACACGACATCGAACCGGATCTCTCTGGCAGGGACTGGTATTGAGCGCCCTGATGTTCTGCGGCGGGTCCATAGAGGCCGCAGGTCTGCTTCAGCCGAGCGACGGCAGCCTGCCAACCCTGGAGATCAGAGATCATCAGGTGGAAGTGGTGATCGAAGACGGTTATGCCGTCACCCGTGTGGAGCAGGTGTTCCACAATCCCCACAACCGTGATCTTGAGGCCATCTACTCCTTTCCCGTACCCGAGAAAGGCGCCATGGCTGAGTTTACTCTCTGGATAGACGGCAAGCCCGTCACCGGAGAGGTGCTCGAGAGAAAACAGGCGCAACAGGTCTATGAGGAGGAAAAGCAGGCGGGACGTGACGCCGGGATCACCGAGAAGGACAGCTACAAGACCTTCGATACGCGCGTCAGCCCGGTGCGCGCCGGCCAGGATACCCGTATTCGCCTGGTCTACCTGCAACCGGCCCATGTTGACACCGGTATCGGCCGTTTCCTCTACCCCCTGGAAGAAGGCGGGGTCGACGAGGAAAAACTGGCCTTCTGGACGGCCAATGACAAAGTGACCGGACATTTCAGCTTCGATCTGAAAATCAGATCCGCCTATCCCGTGGAAGCCGTGCGAATGCCCAACCATCCCGATGCCCGGTTACAGCAGCTGGGTGACGGCGAGTGGAGCATACACCTCGATAATGGACCAAACCGGATGGCAGAGGCCTCCACCAACGAAGAGGCCGGGAAGAACGCAGACGAAAACCTGACTCCCCTGAAGGCCGAAGGCTCCGGCGCAGCCTTCAGTCTCGACCGGGACCTGCTGGTCTACTGGCGTCACAAGGCGGGACTTCCCGGCAGCGTCGATCTGATAGCCCACAAGCCGCCGGGGAAAGCACGCGGCACCTTCATGATGGTGGTTACGCCCGGAGACGATCTGCAAGCCATTAAGGAAGGTAGGGACTGGGTGTTCGTACTGGACATGTCCGGTTCCATGGAGGGCAAGTTCGCAACCCTGGCCGATGGCGTACAGCGTGCGCTTGACAAGATGCGGCACGGGGATCGCTTCCGTATCGTCCTTTTCAACAAGAGTTCCCGTGAACTCACCCCGGGCTTTGTTCCTGCAACACCCGAAACGATAGACGAGTACAGCCGCTCTGTTGCACAGATACATCCGGAAAACGGAACCAACCTTTACGCAGGCCTCAAACAGGGCCTCGAAAGCCTGGACGCGGACAGGACCAGTGCACTGGTCCTGGTCACCGACGGCGTGGCCAATGTAGGAGAGACCCGGCAACGAAGTTTTCTGGAACTGATCGATAAAAAAGACGTCCGCCTGTTCACCTTTATCATGGGCAACAGCAGCAACCGCCCGCTGCTCGAATCCATGGCCAAAGCCTCCAACGGCTTCGCAATCAACATCTCCAACAGCGACGATATCGCCGGTCAGTTGCTTTCCGCAACGTCAAAGGTCACACACGAAGCCCTGCACGGTGTGAAGCTGAAGATAGACGGTGTCAAGACGGCCGACCTTACGCCTAAACAACCCGGCACGCTTTACCAGGGACAGCAGCTCGTGGTCTTCGGCCATTATTGGGGCGACGGTATGGCTGACGTCCGGCTGACAGGAAAGGTTTCCGGTCAGGACAAGACCTATCAGACCCAATTCGCCTTTCCCGGGAGCGCGACCGACAACCCGGAGGTGGAACGCCTGTGGGCCTATGCCGGAATCCGGGAGGCCATGCGCGAGATCGACACATTCGGCGAAGATCCCGACCTGCAACAGGCCATCGTGGATCTAGCCGTGGAGTACGGCCTCGTGACCGATTACACCGCCATGGTGGTAATGCGCGACGAGGTCTTCGAAAAGCGCGGCATCAAGAGAACCAACCGCAACCGTCTGGAGACCGAACAGAGCGCAGTCACCCATCGACAGACGCGCGCCCCGGTGTCGAGACGAGCGGATACGCAGCAGCCCATGTACCAGACCAGCCGGCCCACACATAGCGGCGGCGGTGCACTGGACGGCTGGTATCTTATGCTGCTACTGCCCCTTGTCTGGCTCGCTTTTCGAGGGTCCAACGAGGTAACCCGGTGATCTCCGGCTATAGCAAATGGAGTTCCCACGGCACGGTCTTCGTGCCGTGGGCGACCCTCCTGCTCTCCTCCCTTGCCCTGTTCGCCTATCTCCACACCGGCGCCGCACCCGTTGATTGGGTGTTCGACCGCACTGCGATAGAACAGGGCGAGTGGTGGCGTCTGTTGACCGGTCACTGGGTGCACAGTGACGACGGCCACGCCATTTGGAATATCGCAGCACTGGTTCTGCTCGGCCTTGTGTCGGAAAGGACCATGGGTAACGGGATGCCCGTTGCATTGATAGCGGCGACAGCCGCGGTGGATGCCTGGCTCTGGTGGGGAGCACCCCATCTCCAGCAATACTGCGGACTGTCGGGCATTCTTAACGGGCTGCTGGCCGCTGCGCTGGCACGCCAGTGGCAGCTGTACAGACACCCCCTGATACTGCTTATCGGGGTGGGAGCATTGGTCAAGATCGCCCTGGAGATCACGAGCGGACAGGCATTATTCACGCAGACGGCCTGGCCAAGCGTTCCCGAAAGCCATGCGGTGGGTCTCCTGGCCGGTCTCGTGGTGGCGGCCGCTCAAACCACCCTCTGCCGGTCGCACCTGTATCTTCCAGTCACAGGCTCCCCACAATAACCCCCGAAAACCGGAGATCCTGTGCCACTGAAACCCGGTTTCCGTTATGATAACCGCGCCATGACGACAACCCGTTCAGTAACCACCGCACAACCCATCACTTCCTTCGGAACCACCAACCGCCATGCGTATATCTGACGTTCGGTAGATGAAAATACGATCACTGGATATGTCCAAGATACTGTTCTCGGCAGAACACGGCGGCATCTGGCTGGTTGCCATCGTTGGTCTGAGCCTGTCCCTTGCCGCTCTTCTGCTGATTCAGCAGCAGCTCGAGGCCCACAAGATGCTCGATTTCGAGTGGGTTGCGCACAATCGCACACGTGCCCTCGACCATGGCATCGACAACAGCCTGCTGGCGATGAAGACGATGCGGGATTTCTACATGGCGTCGGAGCATGTGAATTCGGATGAATTCAACACCTTCGCCCAGCCCCTGCTGGAGCGGCATCCGGGGATTCAGGCGTTTCTCTGGGTTCCCAGAGTCCGGCATACACAACGCGAACAATTCGAGCAGGCCCAAACACCCGAAGACCGAAAAATGGAGATTCAGGAGGCCGGACCCCATTTCGACCTGATACCGGCCAGGGAACGGGACGAGTATCTGCCGGTCAGTTATATCGCTCCGGAGAGTAACAAAGACTTTGCGCGGGGCTTCGATCTCTCCTCCAATCCCCAGTTTGCCGCATTGCTGGCACGTTCCAGAGACAGCGGCCGGCTGGCGGCCAGTGAGCGGATCGGATTTCCGAACAGCGAGGGGGCAGTGGATTTCGGGTTCATGGTCAGCCTCCCCGTCTATCGCAGCCCCCCCCCCACCGAGACCCCCATGCAGCGACGCGAGCATCTGGCCGGATTTGTGGTGGGCCTGTTCCGGCTCAGTGGTCTGGCCCGGGCTGCCATTTCATTGCTGGAGCCCAGGGGGGTCGAGGTGCTGTTGCTGGATGAGAGCGCGGAACCCGGGCAAAGGTTTCTGCACTTCTACGCCAGCCGGATTGCACCGCGAAAGGTGGAGACAGCCAATTATCTGCAATGGTTGAACAACGCAGATGAGCCCAAGGTTGCGGAAAAGATCAAGATAGCGGATCGGGAGTGGTCCATCGTCTGTGGCCGCACCAACCGCTTCCGTAGTGCGGAGGCCTTTCACGAGGGACCCTGGGTCGCCCTGGTCGGCGGTCTCCTCTTCACCCTGCTCCTTTCAGTCTTCCTGATGCGGGTCCGGGACAACATGCACGAACGCATGGATATGGAACACCAGCTCATGGAACGCGAAGAGCTGTTCCGGCAGATGACCGAAACCGTGGATGAGGCGTTCTGGGCAACCAGCGCCGACGGCTCTGAGCTCCTCTACCTGAGCCCTGCCTATCAGGAGATCGTGGGACTGGTGGAAACGGGAGAAGAAACCTCTCTGCTCGATGCGGTACATGCTGATGACCGGAGCAGATTCGAGGAAGCCCTGCGGCGCATCGGGCGTGGCACCGCGGGCGTGGAGATCGTTCACAGGCTGCAGGCCGCAGACAAGGCGACACGCTGGATCCGGACGCGGGGATTCCCGGTGACGGACGAGAACGGCCAGATCTACAGACTGGTGGGCTTTTCAGAGGACATTACCGAACGGAAGCTGGCCGACGAAGCCCTGCGTAATTCGGAGGCCAAACTGCGGGATCTGTTCCAGCAGTCGCCGGACATCATCATGACGGTGGACAGTCGTGGCAAGATACTCCTGATGAACCGGTCCATTCCGGCGCTGCCCGCCGATCGCGCGATCGGCAGAAACTCGCTGGCGCTGTTGCCCTCGGAGCTCCGCAAATGGTATCGCCGCGCCATTAAGGTGGTTTTCAGGGATGCGGTGACCAGAACTTTTCAATATTCCACTGACGACGGTGTTTACTGGGAAGGCCGAATCGTGCCGATCCGGGCGGAGGGGCCTATCACCGCGGCCATGGTGATCGCCACCGATGTCACCGAGAAACGGAACCTGGAGACCCAGTCCCTGCGCAATGCGCGGCTGGCCTCCATTGGTGTGCTCGCTGCCGGTGTGGCCCACGAGATCAACAATCCCAACAACGCCATCCAGTTCAACGCCTCCCTGGTGTCCCGGGCCTGGAACGACATCACCCCGATACTCAACGAATACTACGAAGACAACGGCGACTTCGCCCTCGGGGGCCTGGCGTTTTCGGAGGCCCGCGATACGCTCCCGAAGCTGCTGTCGGAAGTCACCCACAACACCCAGCGCATACAACGGATCGTCGGCAACCTGAAGCACATGGCAAGACAGGATGCCGGGGAACTCTCGGAATCGGTGGACATTCAGCAGGTTCTCGAAGCGACGGTGATGCTGCTGCATAACCAGATCCAGAAACATACCGATGTGTGCAACCTGGAGGTGCCCGACGACCTTCCGATGATAAAGGGCAACTCGCAGCAGTTGGAGCAGGTATTCATTAATATCCTGCTCAACGCCCTGCAGTCTCTTCCGGACCGGAAGCGTGGCGTGTACATCAGCGCCGTCTATGACGCCGATGAGCAGACCATGTCGATCCGGGTGCGGGACGAGGGACAGGGCGTATCGGAACGGGACATCGGCCGCCTGACCGAGCCCTTCTTTACCACCCGCACGGATACCGGGGGTACCGGTCTGGGACTGTCCATCTCCCGGTCCATCATTGAAAAGCACGGCGGAAATCTGGGCTTTGAGTCGATACAGGGTGCAGGCACCCGCGTGACCATCAGGCTTCCCGTATCCAGAGGTGCGTAAATGCAAAAGCAGGAATCATCGCAACAACCCGTGGTACTGGTAGATGACGAGTCGAGCATACTGCTCAGTTCCAAAATGGTTCTGGCGAGCGCCGGCATCCGCGGTGTGGAAACGGTGGAAGACAGCCGGGAACTGATGCCTCTGCTGGCACGCAGGGAGGCGGCAGTGGTGGTACTGGACCTGTTCATGCCCTACATGTCCGGCACCCAGCTGCTCCCGGAGATCGTCCGCGAGTATCCCGACCTGCCGGTGATTGTCATGACCGCAACCCAGGAAGTGGAAACCGCTGTTTCCTGTATGAAGGAAGGGGCGTTCGATTATCTGGTAAAACCGGTGGAGGAGAGCCGCTTCGTCTCCAGCGTGAAACGGGCGCTGGAGCTGCGATCCCTGCGCCAGCAGGTCGGGGCATTGAAGCGCTATCTGATGTCCGACCACCTGGAGCACGGTGAGGCATTCACTTCGATCATCACCGTCAGCCGGAGGATGCGTAACCTGTTCCAGTACGCTGAGGCCATTGCGGGTTCCGGTGAACCTGTGTTGATCACAGGTGAGACAGGCACCGGCAAGGAACTGCTGGCCGAGGCCGTACACCGGCTCAGCGGCCGTACTGGGGAGTTTGTGCCCGTCAATGTAGCGGGCCTGGACGATGCACTCTTTTCCGATACCCTGTTCGGCCACAGGAGAGGTGCATTCTCAGGCGCCGACAGTGCCCGGGAAGGCATGGTGGCAAAGGCGGCTGGTGGCACCCTGTTTCTGGATGAGATCGGTGACCTCAAACCCCCCTCCCAGGTAAAGCTGCTGCGGCTCCTTCAGGAACAGCAGTATTACCCGCTTGGATCGGACATCGCCAAGGTCAGCGACGTCAGGATCCTGTGCGCCACCCACCAGGACCTGTACGCCGACATGGCGCAGGAGGCATTTCGCTCAGACCTGTTCTATCGGCTCTCGGTGCACCAGATCGATATCCCGCCGCTGCGTCGGCGCAATGAAGACATACCCGTTCTGGTCGGCCATTTCATAGAGAATGCCGCCGAGTCTCTTGGCAAGAAGGCCCCCGAGGCGCCCGCGGAACTCCTCACCCTCTTGTCCAACCACCATTTCCCGGGCAACGTTAGGGAACTCAGGGCACTGGTATTCGATGCCGTCGCCCGCCACCAGTCCGGCAGTGTACTGTCGATGAAAAGCTTCCGCAAGGCGGTCACCTCCAAGCAGACAGCCGCCAAATGGACGACCGATGCAGCTATTGAGCAGAGCGATGCAGACGGACGCTTTCTGACCCTGAAGGAGGCGGAACAACAGCATATCAGCCTTGCGTTGCAGCGCGCCCGAGACAATCAGGGCATCGCCGCCACCTTGCTGGGCATCTCCCGCCCCGCCCTGAACCGGCGGTTGGCGAGGGCCAAGGGGGAGAAGAAGAAATCCAGCAACTAGTTACTAGGAAATAGTAACGTAGGATGTGGTGAGTAAAACGAACCGCATCAATTGATACCGACTACCGATCCAGTATCTCAACCATGGACCTGTGAACCTCGGCCCAGGCACCGGGAGCCAGTACATCCACATCCAGCCTGTGCAACTGACCCCGTTTTTCGGCTACGGTCAGATGAGGGGAAAGCTGCATCGGCGTCTCTTTCAGCGTGAAAACGAGGGCATGTGGGATAGCTGCCGCCACCTGAGCCACCAGCTCCTGGGGCCCGACCACCAGCACGCCCCGCCGGGAAGCCGCCAGTGCGGTTTCACAAGCCTCCTTCATGATTCCCACAAAATTCCCGCCGTGGGTGATATGGACGAATACCTCATCATTTGCCCTGGCCAGGTGAAAGTCGGTTTCCGAGATGTAACGATACTCGGCGTCTGTTATCCGATACGCCGTGGTAAACCATTCGGGGCGGACGTATCCCTCCTTCACCAGTAAATGCCGCGGCGCGCGCCGACTCCCGGTCCAGACACTGCCGGTGATACAGGTAATCCTCTTGTCTTCAGGTATCTTCACGCCAGTTACAATTGAGTGGATTTGATGTTGCACCTATTATGGTGAACCTCCGGTATCCACTCAAGCAGCACAGGATGTTCAGGCACGCATATGATTCACAAGGCAACCATGAAACGAGCCATTGTTCTCCTTCTATTTCTCAGTGCAATGCAGGGTACCGGCCATGCCTCAGGTCAACCGCGCATCGGCCTGGTGCTCAGCGGCGGCGGGGCCAGGGGAGCGGCACATATCGGTGTCCTGAAGGTACTCGAAGAACAGCGAATACCCATCCATGCCATTGCCGGCACCAGCATGGGCGCGCTCGTCGGCGGGGCCTATGCAAGCGGCATCCCTGCATCGGAGCTGGAACAGCGTGTCCTCAACATCGACTGGGACAAAACGCTCAAAGACGACCCGCCGAGACCCCTGTGGCCGGCCCGGCGCAAACAGGCGGAGGAAAGACCCACCTGGAACTTCACCCTGGAAAAACGGGACGGAAAACTCGGCGTCGGAACGGGGGCGGTCGAGGGCCAGAACCTACAGCTATTTTTCACCAACCTGACCGGTAGAGCGGACGGGATTGAACGGTTCGATGACCTCCCCATTCCTTTTCGCGCCATCGCGACCAACCTGGAAAACGGGCAGATGGCGGTTTTCGACGAGGGTTCTCTGCCGGATGCCATGCGGGCAAGCATGTCTGTGCCGGGCGTCTTCTCCCCCCTGGAAAAAGATGGAGGCCTCTATGTGGATGGCGGGCTGGTCCGCAACCTGCCGGTGGATGTCATCCGAAAGATGGGGGTGGACGTTGTGATCGCTGTCAACCTGGGGACAACCTACCTGGAGCGCGACCAGCTGAGATCGGTCTTTGGTATTGCCAGCCAGATGCTGGTCATTCTCACCGAGCAGAACGTACAGATATCTATGAAGGAGCTGAAACCCGGAACCGACCTGCTCATCGTTCCCGAATTGGGAGATATATCCGCCGGCGACTTCAAAAGGGCGTCAGAAGCCATCGCTGCCGGTGAAACTGCCACGAAACAGGCTGCGGCCAAACTCCAGCAATACAGCCTGAAAGAAAGCGACTATACGGCCTGGTACGCAAGCAGGTTTAAACAACCCCCGCCGCCTGAAACGATGGAGGAGGTTCAGATAGCCGGCGTCGACAGGGTAAACAAGCAACTGTTCAAACCGCTGGAGAAAAGCCATCAGGGTAAGCCCCTGGACCGGGACAAACTGGAAAACGATCTCGGCGTTCTCTACGGCCGTAATGATTTCGAACAACTCGGCTATCACGTCCGCGAGGATGATGACCGAAATATTCTGGTGGTCGACGTTATGGAGAAACCCTGGGAATCGGGCTACTTCAGGTTCGGGCTCGGATTCATGAGCGATTTCCAAGGGGACAGCAGATTCAACCTCCGGGGTACCTATACCCGACCCTGGATCAACTCGCTGGGTGGAGAGTGGCACTCCGAACTCAGCGTGGGCAACGAATCACGGTTCTTCACAGAACTCTACCAGCCGATCAGGCTGGACAGGGCAGGCTTCATTGCCCCCTATCTTGACCTCACACAAACCCCCCTGAGTGTTTTTTCGGGAGACGACAGAGTTGCGCGTTATGACATCACGCGCAGGCGAGCCGGCGCGGACTTCGGGACTACGCTCGGTTTGAGCACGGAGTTACGAATAGGCGCCTATCTGGGCAGGACCCGGTTTGACCGGGACACAGGTTCTGCGCTGCTGCCGGAAGACTCGGTTAACGATTCGGGTCTGCGTGGCAGCCTCATGTATGACAGTCGTGACGGCCCCTATATACCGACCAGCGGCAGTCGTATCGCCTTATTGGCCCGTAGCCCCCGATCCGAGTTTGGTGCCGACAACCAGTACATCCGGGCTGTTGCGAACTGGCAGGGGGCCTACAGCAGGGATAAGAATATTTTCATCGGCAACCTGAGGTACGCCGACAGTTTCGGCGACGACATGCCCTATTACGACCAGTTTCCTCTGGGAGGTTTCCTGAAACTGTCCGGGTATGCCAACGAACAGTTCAGGGGCAACAGAATGGCCTATGGCAACATCGTTTACACACGAAAGTTCGCCACCCTCCCCTCCCTCATAGGCCGGGGACTATACGTAGGTGGTTCATTGGAAGCCGGCCGCCTGTGGGATACAACCCGCGCCGCAGACGGGTCTCCTCTGTTGAACTCGGAAGAGATGCGATATGGCGGCAGCCTGTTTTTTGCCGCGGACAGTTTCGTCGGACCCTTCTTTGTGGCTTTGGGATTATCAGGGGAAGGCGACAGCACGATTTACGTGCTGCTCAGTCAACCCTGGGAGATGTAGCCAGGCTACATTTCTCTAGATACGAAAAAGGCCGGGGGCTGTTCCCAGCCACCGGCCATCACTCACTGTTGACGATGATCCGGGCTAACCGGTTTCAGTCGTCTTCATTTTTGTAAAGTCGATGTGACTGACTTTCTTTTCAGTGTTGATCTCATCGATGACGTCGTCCATCTCCTTTTCATCGAGTTGCATGCTCTCCTGAGCCTCTCTCAAGTCCATGGCCCGTGCAGCGAAGAGAATGCCGCCCATCTCGATGAGCTTCATCGACACGTCATAGGTGTAGGCACTGTCGTTCATTACCGAAGTCGCCATCTCGGGAGTGATCAGACCTTTGCGGATCATCCGGTCGAGGGAGCCGTTGGAGACCACATCACCCTCCTCCGCCTCGGCGATCAGACTGTCGAGATTCAGCAGCCCCATGTTCTCGGAACCCAGGGCTTCCTCGCGCAGACCGCCCAGTTCACGCAAAATCGTCCCAATCTGCAGGCGAAACTGGTTGTACTCGCCTCGGATATGATCGTTCTCTGATACTGCAAATACCGCCAAGTTCTTGTTCAGGTGCTTGATGTCCTTCACCGACTCGACGATGTGCCGACCCGCCGTACGCATTGCGTACAGGTCTTCTGAATACTCCGATGTCATCTTAGACTGGGACTCAGATATGAATGCCACGATCGCACCGTACAGCACCTTGACATTGCGCTCGTACACCTTATCGATGTCGATCGCAATCACCTTGCGCTTCTCGGACACCACCTGCTCCAGATCCGTATCCGAAAAGATCTCCTCGCGGTGCAGGTCCACACCATGGGCAATCAGCTCCAGGGCATTGTCATACAGGTGCAGCGTCTCTTTGCGCACCGCCTCCATCGTGGCATCCGGAAACTCCAGCACTGCGTCGTTGAGGTACTTCGGCTCCACCGCCGTGGTCTCCTTCGTCCGCAGCGTCTTCTCCAGAAATCTCGCCATATGCCCAATCAGCGGTGACATCAGCATGACACCGGCAAGGTTGAACAGCGTGTGAAATACCGCCAGCTTCATCGTGTAGTCGGTGGCACCGATGCCTACCAACCCACTGATGTTCTCCACACCCCAGAGAAACTGGTTGATGAAGACAATCGCAATGACACCGGTGGTGACGTTGAAAATCAGATGCGCGCCCGCCAGCCGCTTGCCCTCCACGTTGGCGCTCAACGAACCCAGCACCGCCGTGATGCAGGTACCCACGTTGGCACCGATCGCCAGCGCCAGCGCGTTCTCATAGGTGATCTGCCCCGCCGCCAGGGCAGTCAGGATCAGCACCAGGGTGGCGTGGCTCGACTGCATCACCACCGTGGCGAAGATGCCGATGCCGGCAAACAGAAACAGCCCCGGGTAGCCGGACACCGCAAACTGGGTCAGGTCGATGGTCGATTTAAACGCCTCGAAGCCTTCCTTCATGTGGTGGATGCCCAGAAACAGAAAACCCAGGCCCGTCAGGATGTAGCCGATACCCTTCAGGGACTTCGACTTCTGAAACACCAGGATCACGCCGAACACCAGTATCGGCATGGCGTAGGCCGAGATCTTCACCTTCAGGCCCAGGCCCGCAATCAACCAGGCGCCGGTGGTGGTGCCGATATTGGCACCGAAGATAATGCCGATGCCCGCCACCAGGGTGATCAGGCCGGCGCTGAGAAAGGAGATGGTGATTACCGATACCAGGGAGCTCGATTGCATCAGCGTGGTGCTGGCAATGCCGAAGCTCAGGCTTTTCCAGTAGCTGTTGGTGCTCTTGCGAAGGATGGATTCCAGGGTGCCGCCGGTAAAGGCCTTGAAGCCCTCTTCCAACGCCAGCATGCCGAACAGGAAGATCGCTACGCCGGCGGAGATCTCCTTGAAGTCCGAGCTGACCCAGAAGCCGTAAGCGAGTACCAGAAGAATGGTGGGAAGTATGATTCTCTTTAACATGGTGTTAGCTGCCCCAGTAGTGATCTGATTGCCAGACTAAGCAAAGCGCTCAGACTTGCTGTTCAACTCCAGTTTTTAGTGTTGTGTTGGCAATTTCGCTCCGGGCTTTCTTCCTGGCCCGGTGATCCATCAGCAGGCGAACGAGTACGGGAAGAAACAGAGCGATGAGGAAAGTACAACTCACCACGACCGCGCCAGTGATACCCATCCAGGTGTAACTGATCAGGATCAGGTACATGTAGAGGATCGCCAACGTTACCTGCATGAATATGCCGGTGTTGTTGAGAGGAAAGGTGAGCTTTCCCTTTTTCAGCTGACGGCTGGCAAAAGCCGCCCTCAACTCGTTCCTGGATTCTTGCTTCCGGTTCATGGTCTTACTCCTGATTCGATTGTTTGTTTCATACCGGCCTTGCCGCTCTGGCGTACCTACCTGCAGGAATCGAGCCAGTAGTCTCGTTCCATAATTTAATTATTAAAATCATAAAGTTACGCGGATATCCATGAAGACCGGGAAGGGATGGGGGGGTGTAACAAAATGCAAACGTGATTTGGCGGGTTTGGCTGGATATGGTGAGTTTCCCAATTGCTTTCAGAGACTTATAGGAATGCGCACATCGCCCTGTAACATTGTGCTTTGTTACACCTGTCCGGCCGGCCCAAACGTCCCGCAATACCTGTCGATATGACCCCGCATCCGATTGCCGTAAAAATATCCAATGGGTGGCAGCAATTTTTTAATTAGGATAAATGGGAATATGGTTAATAATTAATATATGAAGAACACAGGCTGTTCTTCCGGGGAAGGGGTTTCAAACAAGTTCTAATGACAGGAGTTGGGTTATGAAGAAACTTTCGAAAATTACAGCTGCAATTCTGGTAACGCTGCTGCTCGCAGTTTCATCCCAGGCGCAGGCATTCTTCTTCAGCTTCGGCTTTGGCGGCGGCTTCGGTGGCTGGGGCGGAGGGCACCCCTACTATTCCGGCTGGGGATATCCCGGCTACGGGGGATACCCGTATAGCGGGTATGGCTATGGTTACGGGGGATACCCCTACTATGCAGGGTATTATGGGGGTCTTCCTTTCTATGCCTACAGGCCATTTTATCCTTATCCTCTGATCGCGACGCAAACAATAGCCAAGTCGCCTGTAACGGCCGAGAAGTAGGAGGAAGTACTGAGAAGGCAGGGTGGCCTATCAACACACCGTCCTCTGAGAGGTGATCTTTTACCGATAGGCCACGCTGGGCAGCCAGGTGACAATGGGCGGCCACAGGAAAATTATCAACAGCCCGACAAGCTGTAGCATGATAAAGGGCGTGACACCTTTATATATGTGCTTGACCGTGATTCCAGGGGGACATACACCTTTGATATAAAACAGCGCAAATCCCACGGGCGGGGTAAGAAAAGAGGTCTGCAGGCAAACGGCAAAAAGGATCGTAAACCAAACCAGATCGAATCCCAGACTCTGTATCACCGGTGCCACCAGCGGCAGTACGATAAGGGTGATCTCCACCCAGTCCAGGAAGAAACCCAGCAGAAATGTCACCAGCAGCACAACGATCAGTACGCCCGTCGGGCTGATGTCCAGGCCCAACAGGGCGCCCTCAATCACCTGATCGCCACCCAGGCCTCGCAGAACAACCGAAAATGCCGTGGCTCCCACAAAGATTGCAAAAATGAAGGATGCGGTCTTGGTGGTCTGCTGAAGAGAATCCTTGAGCACCGACAAGTTGAGCTGTCGGTTCATCAATGCCAGCAGCAGCGCGCCGGCGGCTCCGACCCCGGAGGCTTCGGTGGGGGTTGCGATACCGAAAAAGATCGAACCCAGCACGGCAAGGATCAGGAAAACTGTCGGTAAAATCGCCTTGACCACCGCGAAGATAATTGCCGGTGTTATGGGCTCAACACTCTCGGGCACCGGTGCCACCGACGGTTTGATCCAGGCATAAACAATGATGTATCCGATGTAGAGCCCGGCAAGCAGAAAACCGGGGAAAAAAGCCCCCATGAACAGATCTCCCACGGAGGCGTTGGGATCGGCCAGGCGATCTGCCATGAGTACGAGCATGATGGATGGCGGAATCAGAATGCCCAGCGTGCCCACCGAGCAGGAGGTGCCCACTGCCAGCGATTTATCGTACTTGCCTTCGAGCATGACCGGAAGGGAGAGCATACCCAGCAGCACTACCGAGGCGCCGATAATGCCGGTACTCGCGGCAAGCAATACACCGATAACCACTACGGTGACCGCATAACCGCCGCGGATGCCACCAAACAGCTTCACCATATTCTTCATCAACTGCTCGGCGACCCCGGAACGGTCCAGCATGATGCCCATGAAAATGAACATGGGCAGCGCCACCAGCGTTTCGCGGGCGACGATGTCCCAAACCCGCTCGGGAATCAGGGAGACGCTGCTGTTCCAGGTAAACCAGATGTCGGCACCCAGGTACTCGACGGAAATAACGCCGATCAGGCCCCAGATTATCGCCGTGCCCCCCAGCACCCAGGCCACCGGGTAGCCGGTAAACAGCAACCCGATAAAGGTCAGGAACATGCCGATGACCATGATCTCTTCAAGTGACATGGGCTTTCTCCGCTTTAATTATTGGTCTGACGGGGGGCTTGATGAGGCGCCTTTGACGAAAGGATCATTGAGCACCGGCGCCGGACGTCCAAACAACCGCGCGGTGCATTTGAGTAAGCGTGCAATGGCGGCGATGATCAGAAGAAACAAGGAAAAGGGAAGAAAAAATTTCAGCGCCCATCGAGCCGCCAGTCCATCAGGTGCCTGAGAACGTTCATTCAATTGCAGGGATTGCCAGAAGTAGGGTATCGAGTCCCAGAAGAAGATGACCAGGAACGGCAGAAGCAGAAACAGGATCCCGAAAAGCTCAACACGGGCCTTGTTCTTCGGACTGAAGCGTTCGTGAAGCACATCGACCCGTACGTGGTCGTCGTGCACCAGTGCATAGGAGAGGCCCACCAGCCAGGCGGCACCGTAGAGATGCCAGGTAACCTCCTCCAGCATGATGGAACCCTGACCGAAAACGTAGCGCAATATCACGCTGATCAGAATGACCACCATCACCGCCATCCAGAGCCAGGAGAAAGTAGTCCCTACCCAATCCAGTATACGATCCAGAAACAGCGAGGGGCGCGTGGTCGGCAGATGAACGTGATGGGCAATGTCGGGGATATGACTTTCACCCACATGCGGTTCTTTTACGGCCATGACATTCTCCGGCTTTGGGGTCGGGGTGAGACCTTGCCAGGCGCCGGCCTAAAAACCGGCCGCCTGGGGTGAGTTGGACGTTACATATCCGCTGGCAGGTAAGCCAGATCCTCCCAGATACGATACTGGTCATGGAAGGCCTGCTGGCTCTCGTAGACGCGCTTGAAGTCGGCGTCGTTGGCAGATTCCTCCGCCAGCACCTTCTTGGTGACCTGCTTCAACTCGGAGAGGATCTCCGGTGATAGTTTCTGCGCGGTAACCCCCTTCTCCGCGAAACCGGCGATCACAGCACCCTGCAGGTACTCACTCTCGGCCAGACCCTTGACCACCGAGGCCATGCAGACGTTGCGCACGAGAGCCCGGCTATCGTCGCCCAGCTTATCCCAATTGCCTTTGTTGATAAGCATGTACTGCGCCGTAAAGGGCTGATGCCAACCCGGGAACAGGTTGAACTTGACCACTTTGTCGAATCCGAGCCGCTGGTCGATAACCGGCAGCGAGAACTCGGTGGCGTCGATAGTGCCCTTCTCCAGGGCCTGGAAGAGTTCACCGCCCGGCATCATGGTCACCGAGGCGCCGAGCTGTTGAAGCACCTTTCCGCCCAGACCCGCGAAGCGTATCTTCAGGCCCTTGTAATCATCCAGACCTTCCAGTGGTTGCTTGTACCAGCCCGCGGTTTCGGGACCGATAATGCCGCACAGTTCGGCATGCACCTTAAAGCCCTTGTTGGCGTAAACCTCCTGCAGCATATCGTGTCCGCCACCTTCGTAGTACCAGGCCATGTAGGCCCAGGGCTTGAGGCCGAAGGGTACGGCGGCGAACAGGGGAACCGCGGGCACCTTGCCCTGATCGTAGCCGATCCAGGTGTATCCTGCCTCGATCTTGCCATCGCTCACCGCCGACAGGATATCGAATGCCGGCACCAGTTTGCCGGGCTCGTACACGCGCACCTGCATGGCACCGCCGCTGGCCAGCTTGAGCTGTTCCGCAGCATACTGGGCAGGCGTACCCAGGGCCGGCAGGTTGGAGGGAAATGCAATGGGCATGCGCCAACGCACCTTGTCGATGGCCAGCGCCGAGCTGGGGCTCAGCGCCAGTCCGACTACAGCAGCCGTCGTGGTGGCAGTGGCCAGTCGTAGAAGCTTTTGTTTCAGGTTCATTCATACTCTCCTATGGTGGGATTGGATGAGGCCGCAGCCTCGGTTTTATTGGAAACGGTATGAATTATTCGATTGGCATTTTCACCGTTCCCTGTTTTTATCTTGTCTTCTGAAACGAGTCACATCTTTGTCTGCAGATTGATCTCGAATTTGTATAGTCGTTGGCCTGCTTTATTTGTCTTTGTTGTTACCCCTTATTCGAGCGGATCAGAACATCGGTCAACCAGATAAACGATTGAACGATACGAGATGCCACTGTGCAATGACAACCCTATTTCGCAGGTCCTGCTATTTGAATAACCTGCTTCACAGCGCTCCTTCAACGCATCTCGAAGCCCATGCAGCGCCGAGGCATTGAGTTCCGGAATGCTGAAACCCCGGTCGCCGGCAAATCCGCAGCAGGCTATGTCATCGGGTACCAGCACCTGCTCGGCACAGGCCTCACCAAGTTCCCGCATCGCCCCCGCCAGGCCCATCTTATGGCTGCTGCATGTGGTGTGCAACGCAATGGCCCCCGCCCGTTTACGGATTCGCAGCTTTCTTTTCAGAAACAGCTGTATAAATTCCACCGGCTCGTAAGTATTGATTCGGGAATCGAGGTGCTCCCGCATTCTCAGGGTGCAGGGGCTGGTATCACAAAGCACCGGATACTTCCCGTCCTGGCTGGCCGAAAGCAACTGCCGGTTCAACTGCTCCATCATGGAACCGGCCGATGCCTTCAGGCCCTTGCTGTTCAACGGCATGCCGCAGCACAATCGGTCCAGACCCGCAGGATAGATCACCTGGTAACCGGCCTTCTGCAAAAGCCGCAAGGTGACGCGGTGCAGGGACTCCCGCTCCGAATCCTTCCTGGCCGGTCCCATGGTGCGGCTGGCACAGCTGGGGAAATAGACCACGCAGGGTGCGGTATCCTCCATTCTTCGCGGCGTTTCGATCGACTGGGCCGGCCCCGGCATCCATCGATTCCACAGAGGCAGCCTGTCGCCGGACAGGCCACGCATGGAACCGGTCACGCCTTCCATGATCCGGTTGCCCAACAGTGCCTGGCTTCCGGATGCCATACCCAGGCCAAGTCGGGTAACACCGGACACCAGGGAGAAATGCTCACTGACCCATCGACCCACCTTGTTTGAGGTTTCGCCCGCAAGCTGCGCACGCTTCTCCTTGGTGAGCCGTCCGGTATCTATCTCCACGGGGCAGCGCGTGGCGCACATGCCGTCGGCGGCACAGGTGTCGAGCACCTGATATTGATAGGCCTGCTCAAACTGTGCCAGCCGCTCCGGTTCGCTCCCGGTGGATTGCAGGCGCGAGATTTCCCGGTTGACGACGATGCGCTGACGGGGGGTCAGTGTCAGATCCCGGGAAGGACAGACCGCCTCACAAAAACCACACTCGATGCACTTATCGACGATGGGATCGGTAGCGGGCAGGGGTTTGAGGTTCTCCAGGTAGACATGAGGATTGTCGTTGAGCAGCACCCCGGGATTGAGAAGCCCGGTCGGGTCCAGGGTCTGTTTCAATTCCTGCATCAACCGATAGGCATCCCGCCCCCATTCCATCTCGACGAACGGGGCCATATTGCGTCCGGTGCCGTGCTCGGCCTTCAGGGAGCCCTGATACTTGTCCACCACCAGGCTGCACACCGCTTCCATGAGTCCCCGGTACCGCTCCACCTCCGACGGGATATCGAAATCCTGGGTGAACACGAAATGCAGATTGCCTTCGAGGGCGTGGCCGAAGATCAACGCCTCGTGGTAGTGATACTCGCGAAACAGCGCCTGGAGATCCCGGACCGCATTGGCCAGTTCGGGTATCGGAAAAGCCACGTCCTCGATGATGACGGTGGTGCCTGTGACGCGAACCGCCCCCACCGCGGGAAACAGCCCCTTTCTGATGTTCCACAGAGATTCGCACTCCGTGTTGTCATAGCTGAATATGACATCACGTACCGTATCTACGCCGGTGAGCACCAGGTTGATCTGCGAAACCTGTTGTTGAAGAAGTTCAGGGGTTTCCGCACGGGTCTCCACCAGCAGGGCACTGACCTCTTTATCGAGCTCTGCCAGGTACCCGGGCATTCCCGGCTTGTCCCTCACCGACCACAATGCCGCCGGGTCCATCAATTCCACCGCATCCACCGGCGTCTCCTTCAATACCGCCACTGCCTGACAGGCCGTCTCCACGTCCGGAAAAAAGACCAGGCTGGTGGCCTTGTGGGGATGATCGGGCACGGTTCGATAGCTGATGTCCGATATAAATCCCAGCGTTCCTTCCGAGCCGATCATCAGGTGCTGGATGATGTCGATGGGAGAATCGAAATCCAGCAGGGCATTGAGACTGTAGCCGGTAGTGTTTTTCAGCCGGTACTTGTGCCGTATTTTCTCACTCAGTTCCGGGTTCGCCTTTACCTCGACTGCCAGATCGGCAATGCGCTGCAGCAGCTTGGCATGGGAATCATCGAATGTGGCTCGACCGGACGCATCACGGGTATCGAGAACAGTCCCGTCGGCAAAGACGATGCGCATACCGGCAAGGGTCCGGTAACTGTTCTGGGCGGTGCCGCAGCACATGCCGCTGGCGTTGTTTGCGGCGATACCGCCGATTTTTGCGGCATTGATGGATGCGGGGTCGGGGCCAATCTTCCTGTTGAAGGGTGCCAGCCGGCTGTTCGCCGTGGCGCCGATCACACCCGGCTGCAGCCATATCTCGCTGGCATCCTGTTTTATCTCGATCCCCTGCCAGCCGTTGCCGAGCACCGCCAGCACAGAATCAGTGATGGCCTGCCCCGACAAACTGGTGCCGGCGGCACGGAAGGTTACGGGGGTCTCGTGGCGGTGGGCGAGCCTGAGCAGATTTACCACCTCCTCCTCGTTTTCCACCTTGACCACCAGCTGCGGGATCAACCGGTAGAAACTGGCATCGGTGCCATAAGCCAGCGTGCGCAGAGGATCTCGTATCAGGCGGGATTCGGGGATCAGTCCACACAGGCTTTGGTACAGCTGCTCGTATTTCTCGGGCATGGGCATACGGCTATTCCCGGATCAGGACGATGAGCTCTTTCGGCCCGTGCACGCCGTAGGATAGATGCTGTTCGATATCGGCCGTCTTCGAGGGACCGGATATCAACAATACATTGGTGGGCATGTCTGCGGCCCACTGCGATTGATTTAC
>JAQYVO010000155.1 GCA_030145425.1 Chromatiales bacterium
ATGGTGTGGTCCCCACAGGCTGTCCCAGAACTCGGGGATCTCGTAGCCGAGAGACAGTAGTACAGGTGAGGTCGCTAAGGTTTCATAGGTAACCGTGGTTCCCGACCGGGAACAGCCGACGATGAATACCGGGTCTGGTACGGGCGGGCGTCTCCTGTTCCAGTAGAGCCCCCGTAGCCGGTATTTTAGTTCACGCAGGTTCTTTGCCCTGATATCGCGATTGAGGATTTTATGCAGGTTACGTAGCTTGGGCATGATCAGCCATTCTCAATTCTGTTTCTCGTCCCATGTCCCGGAGACATCGGCCTGCTGTCGGTGACCTTGCATTTCTCCCAGGGCAGCCGCCGTTCGCACCAGGTAAAACCGGCGACGGTCTTTTCGTACACTCAGCAGGGCCGAGAACAGGTATCCGGCGAGTTTGCGGTAGAGGTAGCGGGGGACATGTCCGTCCGTCGGATTTCTGATTCCAACGGTGGCGCCCGAGCGTTTGTAGGCCTTTTTCAGCACGTAGCCCAGTTTCAGCCGGTTGAGATCCACATAGTGGTATTGCAACACGGAGGGTACATATTGCAACCGGGCCCCGAGCTTTTGTGCACGAATGATCCAGTCCAGGTCTTCGGATCCTTCCAGGTCGTGTCCCGTCGGACCCAGGCTGGTAGAGAAAGGGCCTACCCGGGCCAGCCACGCGCCCTTGAGAAACAGGTTGCCACCGCCCGGGATGGCAATATCCGGTGTCAGGTGCAGCGGTATTTCGCCCTGGTCGAAGCGCGGCACCGGCAACGGATAGATGCGCCAGCGGCCAGTGTCATGGACCCAGTGTGGCTCTGTTCCATCCCAGTCTGGCAGAATTCGGCCGCAGTACAGGTCTGTGTCGGGGTATTTTTCGGCAGCGGCACAGACATTGGTGAGGTAGTCCGTGTCAACCCTGTGATCATCATCGACAAAGGCCACCAGGTAGGATGCGATGCGGGGGATGGCGTGATTGAGTGCATGGGATTTGCCTGGCACCGGTTCCTCGAACCATTCAAGTGGCAGACCATCCGGATTTTGTTTCTGGAACCGGGCAAGACTCTCCCGGCTGGTATCGCTGCAGGCGTTCAGCGCCACCAGGATCTGTACCTGCCAGCCTTGAGGACGTCGTGCGGCATTGAGATAGTGCAATGTGCGCAGCAGGAGTTCGGCGCGGTTATGCGTGCAGATCAGTACCGTGAGTGTGTGACGGTCGGTGTCCATGAGTGAAAACCGCCAGGCCTTATGACCTCGCTGCTTCCCGGCTGGCCTTGCGGTAGCCGGCCATGGTGCCCAGGAAATGACCGACCGTCATGAGTTGGCGAAAGGCACGATTCGGTCCGCGGGTAAGCAATTGTCCAAGATATTTAAGCATGGCGCGCCCGCATTGTGGCAACAGAAACAGGGGGATACCCAGCAGCCGGCGCCGGTGCGATGTCGGGTCAAAATACGCTTTCTGAAATCCGGCATTGTAATGAATGGTCAGCAGGTACTTGCGTTCCAGCTGGTGTGGCTGGACCTGATGGTAGACGATTGCTCGTGGCTCATAGTAGAAGCGTGCGTCGCCGGTTGCCGCCAGGCGATGGAAATAATCCGTTTCGGCCCCCTTGAAAAGTTCACCACGCTTGCGGCCCTCGCCCTTGCGTCCCACCTTTGGGTTGAACATGCCGATTTTGTCAACAACCCTGCGATTGAATGACATATTGCCCCCATAGGGGTACTGGGTCCTGCCATCCATCCAGAGAGGTGTCTCACCGTAATCCTGATAACCGAGGAAGCCCCGAACCTCCCCGGTCACCCAGGGCGGTAGCTGTATATCCGGATCAAGATGAATCCGGCCACCCACCGTGTCGGCGTCATTCGACTCCAGTGCCTGGTACAGGGCGACCAGCCAGTCCGGTCTGACCTTGATGTCATCATCGACGAAACAGAAGTACCTGCCGTCTGACTCCTGGACACCACGATTGCGTGCGTAG
>JAQYVO010000164.1 GCA_030145425.1 Chromatiales bacterium
TGCCATTTCGCTGACCCGTGCAGAGGCCGGCGCTGCCTTCGGCAACGAAACGCTGTATATGGAGAAGTACCTGGAGCGTCCCAGGCACGTGGAATTCCAGGTGCTGGCAGATACCCATGGCAATGCCATCCACCTGTTCGAGCGGGACTGCTCCATGCAGCGCCGGCACCAAAAAGTTGTGGAGGAAGCACCCGCCCCCGGCATTACGGTTAAACAACGCAATACAGTGGGTGAGCGCTGTGCCGATGCCTGCCGCCTCATAGGATACAGAGGCGCCGGAACCTTCGAATTCCTGTACCAGGACGATGAATTCTACTTCATAGAGATGAATACCCGCGTGCAGGTGGAACACCCGGTCACCGAGATGATTACCGGCGTGGACATCGTAAAGGAACAACTGCGAATCGCTGATGGCAGAAAGCTTCACTGCACCCAGGATCAACTGGAGATACGCGGCCATGCCATCGAGTGCCGCATAAACGCGGAAGACCCTTCCAACTTCATGCCGAGCCCGGGATGCATCACCCACCTTCATATCCCGGGAGGCCCCGGAATCAGGGTCGACACCCATGTTTATCATGGTTACTACGTCCCCCCCTACTACGACTCGATGATCGGAAAACTGATCGCCCACGGCGAAGATCGGGATACTGCGATCGCCCGCATGCGGACCGCGCTGTCAGAGATGGTCGTCGACGGGATCAAGACCAATATTCCGCTGCACAGAGAGATCATGAAAGACGGGGCCTTCATCAGAGGTGGCGCCAACATCCACTACCTGGAGAAAAAACTGGGGCTGTAATCTTGAATAATGCCCGCCCGGAAACACCCTTTTCCTCAGGTGATCAACTGGCTGGATTACCTCTGTAGGGCCGAATTTATTCGGCCAACAGCCGGTTGATTCAGATCACGTATCGGTCGAATGAATTCGACCCTACAGTTCTGCTGGTAGATGGCATGCGCTTTGTCGAAAATGTTGATTCAACCACTCAATAATGGGCTCCTCCCCTGATCTAGCTGTAGGGCCGAATTCATTCGGCCAACAACCGAATTGGTCGAATGAATTCGACCCTACGGTTCTGCTGACAGAAGGGATACGTGGAGTTTATTGACGGCCGCTAAATAAGATGTCCTGGCTGCAAATCCATCTGATCACCGAACAAGAGCGTGCACACCTGGTTGCACTGCTGTTCGAAAACCTGGGTGCGCTTTCCGTGACCCTGGGCGATGCCGAAGATTCCCCGTTGTTCGAGCCGGCACCCGGCGAGCAGCCTTTGTGGTCCAGCACCCGCGTCACCGGGCTTTTTCCGGGTGACACCGACACAGACAGTCTGCGCCAACAAATCAACCAGGCACTCAACCGGGAGGTGACGAGGGAGTTATCCCTTGAGATCCTGAAAGATCAGGTCTGGGAGCGCACCTGGCTGGACGGCTTCCAACCCATGCGTTTCGGCAGGCGGCTGTGGATCTGCCCCGATGGCCGGCGGCCCGAGGGGAAGTCCGGGATTTTCATCGACCTGGATCCGGGACTGGCATTCGGCACCGGCACTCACCCCACAACCTCACTCTGCCTTCAGTGGCTGGATCACAACGAGATCGAAGGAAAACGGGTTCTCGATTTCGGCTGTGGCTCCGGCATACTCGCTATCGCCGCAATCAAACTGGGCGCCGAACAGGCCTATGTGCTGGACCATGATCCACAGGCACTGTCGGCCACCCATGACAATGGGGTAAAAAACGGCGTTTCAAATCGCCTGAATATTCTGGAAAACGGATCGGTTCCAACAGCACCGGTGGATCTGATTCTGGCGAATATCCTCGCCGGGACCCTGATCGACCTGGAACCCGGCCTCGCGGGATGCCTGCGTCCCGGAGGATCAATCATCCTGTCTGGAATACTGGCAAGTCAGTCGGACGATGTGATTCAGGCCTATGCCGGAAACTTCCGGATGCACCCCCCGAAACAGGCTGAAGACTGGGTGCTGATTGAGGGGCTTCGAATTTAGTACTGCGTCAATGTGATATTGACAGAGTACTGGTTGGCCGCAAAAAAAAACCTCCGTCGATGGGTATCCGCAAAGTGTTAACAGGCCCTGATGCATACAGATACACGATGGTGTATCTTCTGCTAATGATGGGTTATCCAGCCGCCGCTTTGTGGGTTCCTGACTTACCGGGGAGTCTGATACAAATGGACATTAAACGGTTCTGACGTGTATACCCAGTGCCCATATTGTCTGACAAATTTCCGGGTCCTGGCGGAGCAGTTGAGTGCTGCCGAAGGCCAGGTGCACTGCGGCCGCTGCAACCAAATATTCAACGCCCTGGATAGTCTTCAAGATTCCGGTTTTCCGGAACCCCCGGAAACCCCGGAACCCGAACTCCAGGACAGTTTGTCGGATCGCGTCTCCTCTCCCCCCCCGATGCCTGCAAAAAGCGAAGCGTCAGGCGATGACGTGGACAATCTCTCCCTGTCCCAGCTCTTCAAAGACAGAGTGGCTGATGATGCCCTGGTGGAACACTATGGCAACCGGGAAACAGCCCCTGAATTGGAAACAAGCCCGCCGAATGATACGGATCCGGCTGAAGCCCCCATTTCCCAGGAGGCCGATGAACCTCAAAAAACCGACCGGACATTGGATTTGGACGATGCAGCCGTGGATATCACGGAGCCGCCTTTTGTATCCCTGAGTGAGCCGTCAGAGCCGGCCTCGCCGGAAGCCGATACCGGTGAGGACAGGGTTGAGGACAATCTGAATGACATTCCGCTTGACGAGGGGGAGATTCCCACAACGAACAGGAGCAGTGGCGGCGCGATGCTGGGCTGGGCATTCGGCATTCTCCTGCTGCTCTCCGCAGCCCTCGCGCAATTCACCTGGCTGGAGCGCAGCAGACTGCAGGAATACCCAGGTGTGCGGCAGGCTCTCGAACAGGTCTGCGGACTGGTGGGCTGCCGTCTGGAACCACGCCGGGCCCCGGAACGGATAAAGATTCTCGACCGCTCCGTGACCAACCATCCCACCATCGCCGACGCCCTGCAGATCCAGGTGATCTTCTCCAATAAGGCCGCTTTCCGCCAACCTTACCCAAAACTCCGCCTGGGCCTGTACAGCACCAACAATGAACTCGTGGCACAGCGCCTTTTCAACCCCGACGAGTACCTTGCAGACGGTGGCGGCAGTGAACACTCACTACTGAGACCGGACCAACAGGTGCAGGTTGATATGGCACTGGAAGACCCGGGTGACACCGTCACTGGATTCAGGTTCGACTTTTTCTGACCAGGCAGGCGGATATCCGCATACTGTTAACAGGCCCTTGGGAACCAATTCCCAATACAGTGAAAACGGGCTTTGCCTGTCTAAAATTTCGGCGTAATATTTACAGCCTTTCCCCTCGTTCCATTTAGACAGGTTGCTCTGGTCAGCTTACATGCGCATCGGTCCCCATCAACTGGATAACAATCTGCTGGTGGCTCCCATGGCCGGTGTTACTGATCGCCCGTTCAGACAGTTGTGCCGCAGGCTGGGCGCCGGCATGGCGGTGTCCGAAATGGTGTCATCGAACGCAGCCCTGCGCGGCCACAGAAAATCACTCAAAAGGCTCGATTTCGAAGGAGAGCCGGGACCGATCTGTGTGCAGATTCTGGGAGCAGATCCGGATGCCATGGCCGAAGCCGCCAGATACAACGTCGACCGGGGTGCCCAGATCATCGACATCAACATGGGCTGCCCCGCCAAAAAGGTTTGCAGCGTCGATGCCGGCTCCGCGCTTCTGCGCAACGAACCTCTGGTCCAAAGTGTAATTCAGGCGGTGGTGCGGGCCGTCGAGGTGCCGGTGACCCTGAAAATACGCACCGGGTGGGACACCCGAACGCGCAACGGCATTGACGTCGCCCGGATCGCTCAGGAAGAGGGTATACAGGCACTGGCGATCCATGGCAGGACCCGGGCATGCGGATTTTCGGGTGAAGCCGAGTACGAGACCATCCGCCGGATCGTAGAGGTCCTGTCCATCCCGGTTATCGCAAACGGCGATATCGACAGTCCGGAGAAAGCCAGGCAGGTGCTGGAACTGACCCGGGCCGACGGCATTATGGTCGGCCGTGCCGCTCAAGGGCGCCCCTGGATCTTCCGGGAGATTGCTCATTACCTGGAATCCGGTAGAATGCCCGATCCGCCATCCCACGAGTGGATCCACAACCTGTTGTGCGAACACCTGGAGAATCTCTACGATTTCTATGGCGAGTACCAGGGACTGCGAATAGCAAGAAAACACATTGCCTGGTATGCCAGGACCCTGCCTGGTCTGGCATTGATCAGAAAACAGATAAACAGCATCGACTCGGCCGAAGGGCAGTTGAACCTTGTAAACAGCTTTTTTTGTCGGCAGACAATAACGAATAAGGGGCTGGCAGCATGACCGCGGAAACCTCGCAAAGCCTGGAATGGACGCCTACGACCTTTAAGGTAGCCAACAACAAGATAAAAGAGCCGCTTCGGGAGTGCGTCCGTGATGCCCTGGACAGCTACTTTCGCCAGATGGGAGACCACTGCGCCTCCGACCTTTACCAGTTAGTCCTGAACGAGGTCGAACAACCCCTGCTGGAAACGGTCATGCAGCACACCGAGGGCAACCAGACCCGGGCTGCGCAAATCCTCGGCATCAGCCGCAGCACGCTTCGCAAGAAGCTCACCGCCTATAATCTGGACTGACGGAAAATTCCCGTTCGAATAACAACCGGCCGCAGGCCGTCACCTACATACCCAAAGAGATTGAAGCCATGGCAGCCATAAGCAGAGCCCTCATCAGCGTGTCCGACAAGAATGGCATCGTCGATTTCGCCCGGTCCCTGAGTGAAGGGGGAGTGGAAATTCTCTCAACAGGCGGAACCGCCCGGCTTTTGGACGAAAAGGGCATCCCGGTTGTCGAGGTCTCCGAATACACGGGCTTCCCGGAGATGATGGACGGCCGGCTCAAGACCCTCCATCCGAAGATCCACGGCGGGATACTGGGTAGAAGGGGAACCGACAACCTGATTATGGAGGAGCACGGCATCCAGCCCATCGATATGATCGTGGTCAACCTCTACCCCTTCGAGCAGACCGTGGCCAATCCGGACTGCGACCTGGGCACAGCTATCGAAAATATCGACATCGGCGGTCCCACCATGCTGCGGGCAGCGGCAAAGAATCATGCCGATGTCACCGTGATAGTGGACAGCGATGACTACAAGCGGGTTCTCAAGGAGATGGACAAGAACAACGGTTCGGTGACGGCCGCCACGCGTTTCGATCTGGCCGTGAAAACCTTCGAACACACCGCCAACTACGACGGTGCGATCGCCAACTACCTGGGGGCCCGGCTCGAGGGAGACACCGCAGAGTTTCCGCGCACCATCAACCTGCAGTTCAGGCAGGTGCAGACCATGCGCTATGGAGAGAACCCACACCAGAATGCAGCCTTCTACGTGGAGCGCGATCAACCCGAGGTCTGTATCGCCACCGCGCGACAGCTCCAGGGTAAGGAATTGTCCTATAACAATATCGGTGACACCGATGCCGCCCTGGAGTGCGTGAAGCAGTATAGCGAGGGACCGGCCTGCGTTATCACAAAGCATGCCAATCCCTGCGGCGTGGCCTTGGGAAAAGACTTAAAAGAGGCCTACGAACGGGCCTTCAGCACCGATCCGGAATCTGCATTCGGGGGCATCATCGCCCTCAACCGGGAATTGGACGAGGATACCGCCAAGTTAATCATCGACCGTCAGTTCGTGGAAGTCATCATTGCGCCGTCGATTACCAAAGAAGCGGCAAAGGCCGTGGCAGAGAAAAAGAACGTTCGCCTGCTGGAGTGCGGTGAATGGACATCGGAGTCTATTCACCGATTCGAGTACAAACGAGTCAACGGCGGTCTGCTGGTTCAGGATGCGGATCTGCAGCTGTCCAATCATCTTAACGTGGTCACGAAACGCGCACCTTCGGACAAGGAGATGGAGGATCTGCTTTTTACCTGGCGTGTGGCCAAGTTCGTCAAGTCCAACGCCATCGTATACGGCCGCGACAACATGACCATCGGCGTGGGTGCGGGGCAGATGAGCCGGATAAACTCGGCACGCATCGCGGGGATCAAGGCGGAGCAGGCCGGGCTGGAGGTACCGGGCTCGGTTATGGCCTCAGACGCATTCTTCCCCTTCCGGGACGGTCTCGACAATGCTGCCTCAGTGGGAATAAGGGCGGTGATACAGCCCGGTGGTTCGATGCGGGACGAGGAAGTGATAGCCGCGGCCGACGAGCACGATATCGCCATGGTGTTTACCGGTATGCGGCATTTCAGGCATTGAGTGCACAGGCACGCGAATAGATTACCGCTGTAGGGCTGAATTCATTCGGCCAACAGTCGGATTGGTCGAATGAATTCGACCCTGCAGGTTTGCCCGGTAGGCCGGGGTTTATATCCAATGGATATCCAGGGGTGCGAAGAGGCAGAGAACAACCTTTGATCACGCGGGTAGATTAACCGTTGTAGGGCCGAATTCATTCGGCCAACAGTCGGATTGGTCGAATGAATTCGACCCTACGGTGCTGCTGACGGATGGAATACGTTTTGTCGAAAATCTTGATTTGCCCACCCTGTCAGGGGAGATACTGAAATGAA
>JAQYVO010000283.1 GCA_030145425.1 Chromatiales bacterium
AATCGCGGCGGTCCCGTGAACAGGGCAGGGGTGCGCTGAGCCCCGGCTGAACGCTTTAAGGGATAGATGCGTGGGTCATCGACAGCGTATTTGGTTGTGAGTTAGCAGGTAACGAGGAGTAGTGATGAAATCAAGGATGCGCACAATAGTCACCGGAGTGGCCATCGCTGGTCTTGCGATTCTCGCTTTTTTTGCGATCGTCAATCGTACTCCGTCGCTGCATACAGAAGGTGCGGTGAAAGACGCTGTAGACGCTTACGTTTATGGTTATCCCCTGGTCACCTTCGACATGGCCCGCAAGCAGCAGACCAACGTGGCGGAAGCGGATGCCGAGCATGCTCCCATGGGCCAGCTGATCAAGATGCGCAGTTATCCGGCCGTGGACAATCATTGCTGTGCCGCGCCCAATGCGGACACCTTGTACACACTGGCTTGGCTGGATGTCTCCAGCGAACCCCAGGTCTTCAGCATCCCCGATATGGGGGATCGCTATTACATCATGCCGTTGCTGGATGGCTTCTCGGAAGTGTTCATGGTCGCTAGTCCGAGTGCGACAGGCAGTCAGCCACAGACCTATGCGATTACCGGACCGGGCTGGTCGGGCACGTTGCCTGAGGGCGTGATCCAGGTTGAATCACAGACTGCCATCGTGTGGATCCTGGGCCGCATCTACAGCACCGGCACGGCCGAGGACTACGAGGCCGTGCACGCCTTGCAGGACCAGTTCTCAGTTGTTCCACTCAGCGCCTACGGCCAGTCCTACACGCCACCAACGGGAAAAGTTGATCCCGATTTCGATATGAAAACGTCGGTACGAGAGCAGGTTAACAGCCTGGATATCTACGCCTATTTCAACCATCTCGCACAGCTACTGAAAACCAATCCTCCCAAACCTGAGGATGCTGCAATGATAGAGAAACTGGTGAATATCGGTCTTGTACCAGGGCAGGACTTTGATCCAGCCGTGCTCAGTTCCCTCGAGGAGGAAGCTGTCGCGTCCGTACCTGCCACAGCGCATGAACAAATGGACATGCAGGAGCCAAAGTCAGCCAAGCCACACTTCGCCCAGGGAGTGGGATTGCCACGGGGGCAGGACTTCGATACCAGCAAACTCGGTTCCCTGGACAAGCAGGCGATCAGGCTTGTGCCCAAGTTAGGGCTGCTGAAAATGGCGCGGCTAATGAAGCAACAACCGACAACCAATGGCTGGTTGTACTTTACCGAAGGCGTCGGTAATTTTGGTACCGATTACGTGGTGCGTGGCATGGCGAATCTGCTTGGCCCGGGCTGGAACCGTCCAGAGGATGCCGTGTATCCCCTCTCGCAAAAAGATGCCGCCGGCAAAAAATATAACGGCGCTAAATACAAGTACGTGATGCACTTCGATAAAGGCGGGCTGCCGCCGGTCGACGCCTTCTGGTCGTTGACCCTGTACGACGAAAACCTTTTCTTCGTGCCCAATTCCATTGACCGCTACAACCTGAGTCAACGCAATGCTTTT
>JAQYVO010000044.1 GCA_030145425.1 Chromatiales bacterium
TGCACTCGTGCTCACGCTCTGCCTGGGGCCGACGCTGGCCGCCGCGGGAGAGCCGCTTCAGCCGAACCGCCCCGGGCAAGCCGACCCACCGACCGTGCTCGCGCCCGGCGTCGCGCACATCGAGGGCGGCTTAACCTTCGCGCGCGAAACCAAAGGCAATCCCGACACCGATACACTGACCGTGCCCGAGCTTGAGCTGCGCTTGGGCATACACGAGCGGTTCGAGCTCCAGCTCTTCGCGGAGGGCTTCGTGCAGGAGCGGCGTGACGGCGACGGGAACCACACTGGAGTGAGCGACCTTGAGCTCGACACGCGCGTCAGGCTGTGGGAGCAGGAGGGCTGGCGTCCGGCGACGGCCGTCGACTTCGGGCTAAGCTTCCCAACAGGAAGTGGCTTTGCGACGAGCGATGGCTTCGATCCGGAGGTCGAAATCCTCTACGCCTGGGACTTCGCCGAGCGTTGGAACCTGAATGGCAACTTCGACTTTGCGAGCGAGACCCAGGGCGAGGACGACTCGAGCCGCCACTTCATCTTCCGCCCAGAGTTCGCCCTGGGCCTCACGATCAGCGAACGCCTGGGCACCTTTGTCGAGTACTACGGTGTCATCGAGGAAGACGCGGCCGATCAGCACAGCATTGATGGCGGCTTTACCTTCCTGGTGAACGACGATCTCCAGCTCGACATCAGCGCCGGCGCCGGTTTGAACGATGCGGCCCCGGATTTCTTCGTCGCAGCTGGCATTGCCTGGCGCCTCCCCCGCCTCCGGGCAAGAGCGGAGGCCGCACGGTGGAATTAAACTTAACCCAGGACACGATATGCGCATGCAGCTCAACAAAAACGACGAGCTGATCGTGCCCACAGATAATGGCTTGCTGGTCTCAAACATTTCCCCCGGTTTGTCTGGCATAACCACACACCGGCTCAAGTCCTGGTTGAGAACAATAGGCTCACCGCGACCTGAATTGATTAGTGCACAAAAGTCAGAATCACCGGCGCATCGAACGCCAAGTTGTTCTTCACTGGGAAGTTGGATGTACCCCTCACTGGACTCTGCCATGCCGTTGCTGTCCCGGTTGCGCAGCAGCCAATCGAGCGTGGTCTTAGTCGGAAATTCGCCATGCACAGGCTTCAATGGGAAAGGCTTCTTCACTCAAGTACGTGAGAATCTTCTCGATGGCTGAAATAGATTTCATGCATTCCCTTTTCTGCTTCGCTTATTTCATATCAGTACGGGCATCCTGTTTTTGTTTTAGAACTGATTCTACCGATACCACACCGTCACCATCGGCGTCCCACATGGACCAACGTTGATTGTACTCAGCCCGATGCTGATCTCGGAACTCCTCAAAAGATACTACACCGTCTTTATTCGTATCCAACCAGACAAGTTTATTGTTCATTTTTGCTTCGAAGGCCTTATCGAATTCAGCACGCGTGATCACTCCGTCACGATCAAGATCAAATTTGAATGCCAAGCCTGATTCGTGGCCATCATCAGCCTGTAAAGATCCTGAAAAAATCAACAGGATTCCTGAAAATACTACTACTCTCGTAACATTTATCATCCTCTACCTCCTTGAGTGTTTTTGATTCAACTAATATTTTTCAGCCAACAACCTAGAAAACATGTGAATACTCCACCTCTGGGGAACATCTGCCACAAGAATGGTCTTGTACTGGCAAGTATCCAGGGAGACTCTGATTAATTAACGAAACCCCGTCATTGCGAGCGCGATGTACATGGAAGTACAAGTGTCGCGGGAGGCAGGATGCCGGAAGCGACCAGCGTGGCAATCTCATGCTATGGAATCAGTAATCTGGAGATTGCCACGTCACTTTGTTCCTCGCAATGACGGATTAATCAGGGGTTCCCTAGATGACGCCAGCTTCGAGAGCATAAAAATGGGGTGTCATTTTAGATTGCGTCGCGCCCTGCTTCGGATGTTTTCATAATATACATTCACTTAAAGTTAATCTGCAACCCTACCAGGGGTAGCTGTCCCTCAAATTTTTATGCTCTCCATTGAACCGGGAAGCGGCTATGTGGGTGCACTAAAAATAGTAGCGGGCCCGCAGCTCAACTTTGTACTTGTTGGGTTTCTCTCCCCACTCTGTGAGTGAGTCACCCACCGGAACGGTGCCGCGCAAGCGCAGTTCCAGATTCTCAAAGCCGATATAGCTAATGTCTGGAGAGACCGAATAACTGCGGTCGTCCAGATTGTAAAGCACCTGCACACCGGGAGTCAGATAGAGTAAATTGCGGGGTTTCTCCCACCAGACGCGGAAATTCATATAGCGGCGCATAGGATTGGGCTTGCTGAAGGGGCCCTTGTCTACATCCTTGCCCAGCGGCAGCCGGTTGATCAAGTCCTGATCTCCACTTTCCCAGGCCTGATGCACGCAGCGATAAAATTGCTCCTGGTCCTTTTTCTCGTTGCCAAGTCCGTTGAAGTAGTACTCCATAATCAATGTGATGTCGTTGCTAGTACGGTAGCGCGTACCTATCAAATAGCTAATCTCGTCTTCTACCCGTGGTTTGCCCGGCTTGCACTCCGGGGTCACCGTACGATGCACCGCATCACTAAAATAGGCTAATTCACCATGGACCTCGAAGTTGGGGGCCATGTTCCTGGAGAAGTCCATACCGACGCGGTTGTTACGGCTTCCGTTGCTAAGAAACATGAAGTCGATGTCGATGTCCCGGTACAGCAGGTAGACCTTACCCCCCAGGTTGTTATAACCGGGTTCGCCGAAGTCCTGGTTGGTATCGCTGCGGACGGGCAGGATCAGGGGAGTCAGGGCTATCTGAGTCTGCAACGGACCGTCGAAAATGGTTATCCAATCTGCGGCAATGATCCAGTAGCCTTCCCGAGACAGGTCCGGGTCCCCCGCGTCCTTGGCACGCTCCACAAAGGCTACCGGATTCCAGGCATAACCCTTACCCCAGCGCATCGCCTTCTTGCCCAGGTCGAGGGCGAAACTCGGGTCCGGCTGCAGACTCATATAGCCCTGATACAGGGCATGGTCATCGTTATCCCCCAGATAGTCCCAAACCATCTCGGAATGGGTCTGGAAATTAATGCTGGCAATGCCCTTTCGCAGATGTCCCTCCAGCTCCAGGCTGCCTGTAAAGCGGTCGATCTCCTTCTCCGGATCGCGGCCGAAGAACTGAAGCTGATACAAGGCGCTGTCCTGATTGGCCCGTGCGTACTCGGGTTGACCCTCAATATAGCCGGTGAATTCGAAGACCTTGGGCTCGAACTCCTCCACGTCGAAGCTGAATTCGTCCTCCTGAGCCCAGGCCAGTGGGCTTAAGACCAACAGCAGGATCAGCGGCTTCATGGACCGGCACATGAACGCAGCAGCGACTATCTGAGTTCCTGAACCCGGGGCATATAGTTGAGGCTAAACACTTCGTCAGGAAATGCTCGAGGCTGGATTTTGGCGAACAACATTACTGCCTTATAGCCTTCGTATAGCGGGCTGTCTGTCTCCATCACCGAGGGCCGCACCAAACCGTTACCGTAGTCCTTTACCTTCTTGTAGCGTAAGGTCTTGAGCAACAGCCCGCTAGCGGCATAGGCCTCGATCACAGTAGGTAACAGGAGCTTCCGGTCAACACGCATCTTGAGCTGGTCATAGGCCACCGCCCCGGTCTTGGCCTTGAGGTCCAGCAGGTATTCCTCACCCTGCTCCTCGATCCCTTGCACATCATATTCGGCGCTGAACTCCAGTCGCATCAGGTCGGAGTTGTTGAAGATTCCTCCCACCACCGATTGCAGGCTTGTGATGCGCAGGGGCTTGCCCACCTCAGGAATATACAGCCACATGTTGTCGCCGAGGCGCAGGGTCGTGCGGCCCAGATCGGTTGGCGGGGCCAAGAACAGGGCTATCATGCTCTCGCGTCCCTTTTTGGCGGTGTAGAGCACGAACTCCTTACGACTTCCGTCCGGTTCCTGATTGATCAGCTTGCGGTACATTTCGTAGGAATCCGGTGCCAGGTTGCGGTCCACCTGGGCCAGGATAGCAGTGCCATCAAGACCCCACGCCGGACCGGCCGCCAAGATTAAGTAAAGGATCAGTACGCGCAGGGCCATGGCTTACTCTTTCAGCTCGTTGACCACATCCTGCACCGTCCCCAGCCGCCGCACAATGCGAACCTCGCGGGCTTTGAGCACGTCATCCATCTTTGGACCGGGGATCTTGCGCGCGACCAGTACAGTCACTCCCATGTCCGCCAGGGTAGCAGCGCAGGCAGGACCTATGCCGTATTCCATATCCAGGTGCGGGTTTGGCAGTACCTCCAAAAGGATGCCGTTAACATCGTAGAGATGGAAGAAGGGCGCAATGCCGGCCAGCTTGGCGACCTCGGCGCTAGACTGGTCGCCGTCGGCGGCGATGGCGAATTTGCCCGCTGCAGCGGCCGGCTGGTTCATGCAAACCAAAGGCAGAAGTAGCAGGAGTAAGACGAGTATGCGACGAATGGTGGACACTTCAGGTCTCCTTGGTCAGTTCAGGGATCTGGGGCCCTGATTCAATATAAGCTCCACCCTCAGACATGACGAAGGGCGACGATAGGATCCATACGCGATGCCTTCCAGGCCGGCTGGAGACTGGCTAGCACCGCCACCAGAATAGTAAGCAATGCCGTCATGACCACATCTCCGGCGGCGATGGTCGGTGCTAACACCAGATTCTCCTGACGGCCGAAAGAGAAAGTAAGCGTCACCGCATTCAGCACCGACACGGCTGACAGGCTAAGGATGATTCCCACAAAGGTGCCCAGTAGCCCGAGCAAAAAACCTTCGCTCACGAACAAGGCCAGTATGGTGCTGGGTCGGGTGCCAATGGCAGACATAGTTCCAATCTCACGGATGCGCTCGTACACGGCCATCACCAACACGTTCATGATACTAATCAGAACCACTGAGATCAGGATAATCTTGATAAACAGGGTCATCATGTCGATCATCTTGGCGATCTTCGAGAAGGGAACGAATTTCTCCCAGGGATGCAACTGGAAAATGCTTAGTCCGCGCCGGTTCTTGAGGTCCGCTACTTGAGCTTGCAACGCCGCAAGCACCGCATCCTGGGACCCAGGATGCTTGAGCCGGATGGTGATCTCACTGACTTCAGCCGGGCTTCCCCAGTCACGATCAGCGAACAGGGTGCTGGTCTCGGTCAGGTAACCTGCCCGCTCCGGCGGGCCAGGTCGAATACCTGCCAACATGGCGTCGAGATCCAACTCCTCTTCGGCAGGATCGGTGGACCGCTG
>JAQYVO010000097.1 GCA_030145425.1 Chromatiales bacterium
GTGGCGCGGTAACCTTCGCCGCCGAGGGCGATCATCATCTTGTCGTAGCGGGTTTTGGGATTAAACACCATGCATGAAACCTGGTGATCATGGTCAGCCTCGTCACCCCGGTAGATACCACCGTTGTTCATGATGATGACCGTTACCGGCAGGTTGTAACGGGTGATCGTCTCGAGTTCCATACCACTGAAGCCAAAGGCACTGTCGCCTTCGATGGCAACAACCGGCTTGCCGGTAACCGTTGCAGCCGCAACACAGGAACCCATACCGACACCCATCACGCCCCAGGTGCCGGTGTCCAGGCGACGACGCGGCTGGTACTGGTCGATGATCATGCGGGTATTGTCGAGGGCGTTGGCCCCTTCGTTAACCAGACTGATGTCGGGATAGTTCTTCAGTACCTCGCGGATCGCGCCCAGCGAGTTGTGGTAGTTCATTACCGGTGTCGGCGTGTTCAGCTTTACACCCAGCCTGGTTTTACTGCTGGCCACCTTTTCGGTAATGGCGCCAGTCCAATCGCTGCTGGTCGTCATGCCTTTCAGGCCGTCGCGCAGCGCGGCAACGCAAGAACCGATGTCACCAACCAGCGGGGCGGCAATCGGCACATTGCTGTCGATTTCGTTCGCCTGGATATCGATCTGCACAAACGTTTTCGGTCCACCCCATGCTTTGCCCTTGCCATGTGAAAGCAGCCAGTTCAGGCGAGCGCCGACCAGCACTACCACGTCAGATTCTTTCAGAACAAGGGACCGTGCAGCAGCCGCACATTGCGGGTGGTTATCGGGCAACAGACCCTTGGCCATCGACATCGGCGTAAAGGGGATACCAGTTTCCTCGATGAGCGCCTTTATTTCGTCATCGCATTGCGCGTAGGCCGCACCCTTGCCAAGCAGGATCAGTGGTTTCTTTGCCCCCTTGATCAGCTTGACGGCGCGTGTCACTGCATCAGGTCCCGGCAGCTGTTGCGGTGCCGGGTCAACCGGGACAAACAGGGACTGCGCACCCTCTTCAGCGCTCATCGTTTTAGAGAACAGCCTGGCCGGAATATCCAGGTACACGCCGCCGGGACGACCGGAGAGTGCGGTACGCACTGCACGCACAACCGCAACACCGATGTCTTCGGTGCGATTAATACGATAGGCAGCCTTGCAATGCGGCCGCGCGATATTCAGCTGATCCATTTCCTCATAATCGCCCTGTTGCAGGTCAACGATTTCGCGCTCACTGGAACCGCTGATCATAATCATCGGGAAACAGTTCGTGGTGGCGTTGGCAAGCGCAGTCAGGCCGTTTAAAAATCCCGGCGCGGAAACGGTCAGGCAGATACCCGGTTTCTTCGTCATAAAACCGGCTACCGATGCGGCATAACCGGCGTTTTGCTCGTTCCGGAAACTGTAGAAATGGTTTCCGCGTGCCTGCCACAGGCGGCCGATCTCGGTAACCGGAATACCGAGAAGACCGTAAATGGTATCAATGCCGTTCATTTCCAGGGCTTCCATAAGAAGATGAAAACCGTCGGTCAATTCTGCGTCTACAGGTACTGTTGCTGTCTCGTTACTCATGACTTAATCCTCAATATTCACAAATTCTTTGACGTGTTCCGCCAGATGATCGGTATGCTCGCGAACCAGCTTCTCGGCCAGCTCTGCATCCCGCTGCTCTATGGCCTCGATGATGTGCAGGTGATCCACGACCGATCCGGCAACCCGATCGTGCCCCCTGAGTGAACGCGCACGAATCGCGTGCATGTGGATAAACAATCCCTCTGCGAGATCTGATAACAGCTCGCACCTGCCGAGCCGGATGATCGCTTGATGAAAGCGGATGTTTTCATCCGAGTACTCATCGATGTCCGCCAGCGCGCGCTCCGTATCATCCAGGTTGACGAACATCTTCCTCAGTCCCGCAATCTCATCGTCAGTGGCATGTTCGCAACCCAGCCGTGAAGCGAGACTTTCCAGGGCACCCCATACGCAGATGACCTGCAGAATCTCCTGCTTGGTCTTGCGGATGACGAACGCCCCGCGGCGAGATTCTATCCGCACCAGGCCTTCCTGCTCAAGGCGTGAGAGGGCCTCGCGGATCGGGGTGCGGCTAACCCCGAGTTCCTCCGCCAGACGGCGTTCATCCAGCTTGGTATTCGCATTCTCCGCATAGAAGTCCATCGATATAATGGCCGACCTCAGGGCCTCGTAAACCTTGTCTTTCAGCACAACATTGGCATTGACAGGTTTTAGACGCAGCTTGCGGGCAACCATGCTCATTACTCCTGCTGCGTCGCGTTTCCACCCTTGAACTTCTTCTTCAGCGCCTTGAATACCGGCATCAGGAACAGCAGCATCGCAACACCCACGATGGGACCGGAGATAGGCCGCTCGATGAACACCATGATCGAACCCTCCGATAGCAACAGCGCCTGTCGCAGCGAAGACTCCGCCAGCGGCCCGAGCACGATGGCGAGAACCATCGGCGCCATCGGGTAGTCGAGCTTGCGCATCAGGTAACCAACAACACCGAAGATGAGCATCAGCCAGACATCATGCATATCCTGGGTCGGGGCATAACCGCCGACGACACAGAGCACGAAAATGACCGGGGCCAGGATGGTGAAGGGCAGTTTCAGAACCCAGATAAAGAGCGGGATGAAAGCCACATTCAACAGCAATGCAAACAGGTTGGCCACGTAGAGACTGGCGATCAGGCCCCAGACGAAGTCGCTCTGATCAACGAACAACCGCGGGCCAGGCTCCAGGCCCCAGATAACCATACCACCCAGCAGGATGGCCGTTGTCGGCGAACCCGGGATGCCGAGTGTCAACATGGGCAGCATCGAGCCGGTACTGGCGGCGTTATTGGCGGACTCGGGAGCTGCAACACCATCGATGTTGCCCTTGCCATAGCTGTCCGGGTCCTTGGACATGGTCTTGGCGAAGCCGTAGGCCATGATGGATCCGGGAGTCGCACCGGCAGCCGGTAGCAGACCGACGAAGTACCCCACGAAAGAACCCATGATCATGGTCTTGATACACCCTCTCATCTCCTTGAGAGCACTGATGACGCGACGCACCGACACCTCTGCCTGGGAGACCTTGACCTCGCCACGACTGCTCTCGATGGTCCACAGGATTTCGCCGATACCGTAGATACCGATCGCCAGGACCAGGAAGTTGATACCGTGAAAGAAGCCCGGGATATCGCCGAAGATCAGCCGCGGCTGCCCGCTGATGACATCCAGGCCCACCGCACTGAGCACCAGGCCGATCATAATTGAGAAGAAGGTCTTGGGGATATCGTCTCCGCCCAGACCGATGAAGGTACCGAAGGCCAGCAGCATGAGCGCAAACTCCTCGGCGGAGCCGAACGCCAACGCCACGTGCGCCAGCGGTGGCGCAAAGGCCGTGAACAGGATGACCGAGATGGTGCCACCGACGAAGGACGCCACCGCCGCCGCCACCAGTGCCACGTCGGCCCTGCCCTGCACGGCCATTGGACGTCCGTCGAAGGTGGTCGCCACGGCGGTGGAGGCGCCGGGTATCCCCAGCATGATAGAACTGACGGCACCCCCGTACATGGCGCCGTAGTAAATCGCGGCCAGAAAAATAATGGCTGATGTCGGCGGCACGATGAAGGTGACCGGCAACAGGATGGCCACGCCATTGACCGAGCCCAGTCCGGGCAT
>JAQYVO010000098.1 GCA_030145425.1 Chromatiales bacterium
GGCCGATGATGGGCAAGGTTCCGTTTCCCAGTTGCATTTTGGCGTCAGCATGCGGGCGGGTGTGATCAGCCTGGCGCTCTTCTTTCTGCTGTTGATCGGTCTGCCGGTACTCGCCTCGTTCTTCGACAACACCGCCCTGTCGATGTTTGACAGTTTCTACCGCGCGGGGTCTCTGGTGTTTGGCGGGGGGCATGTGGTGCTGCCCCTGCTCGAGTCGGAAGTGGTGCCCGCCGGTTGGGTATCGGACGATGCATTCCTGGCGGGATACGGGGCGGCCCAGGCAGTGCCCGGCCCCCTGTTCACCTTTGCGGCCTACCTGGGTTCGGTGTCTGCGGTGTCGCCAACGGGGTGGGCTGGCGCCGCGCTCTGTCTGGTGGCGGTTTTTCTGCCGTCATTTCTGCTGGTTATCGGGGCATTGCCGCTCTGGGGGCTGCTGCGTTCCCGAAAAGGCGTCGGCCGTGCCATGCGCGGTATCAACGCCGCCGTTGTGGGGCTGCTGCTTGCCGCCCTCTATAACCCGGTGTGGACCTACGGTGTCAAAGCACCCATGGACTACGTATTCGTCCTGGCCGCGTTTCTGGCACTGGATTTCTGGAAGGTCCCGCCCTGGCTGGTCGTGATTCTCGGCGGTGTGATCTATGGGTTTGTTGGTTAGCCCCAAGCACCTTCCGTCTGCCAGCAGAACTGTAGGGTCGAATTCATTCGACCAATGGCGTTCTGTCGGGACTTGGTTGTTGGCCGAATGAATTCGGCCCTACGGCGGTAGTCTATCCGCTTGATCAAGTGTGGAGACACAGGGATGTGAGAGCTGGTCGTGTTGAAAATCCGCCCAGCGATCATTTCCATCCAATCTGGCAATCTGATTAGACGAGAGTCACGGCACTTCGATCCGAAAATCAGCGTGCAGATTTCGCCAATGCTCTTTCAGGTCTACCTTGTGTACTTCATCCATCGGTAGGTCTTTCAGTGCGTCTGCCCACAGACTTCGGGCTTTTTCCATGGTGTCTAGCAGGTGCGGTCTTATGGCTCGCCAGGGGATGTCAGCTTTACTCGACCAGTATTCGAATTGCGCCATAGACGACTGGTACCAGTCTTTGCCCTTGCCCAGGTTGAGGGCGAATTCCCGTTCATCCCCCATGTAGACGCGAGTGGTCACGATGTCATAGGCGGGTGAGAGGATTGGCGTGACAGTGTCGGGATAGAGCATGCTCCAGTTCTTCAAATGGGCATCGCCATTGGCCAGCAGGATGTTGACTAGTAGGCGGCGTGCGAATTGCTGCACATCACCCAAACCATCCTCGGTATAGTCGTAAAGGATTTTGCCGATTTGCTGGTAATTGCCGGAGCGGTATTTCTCCAGCGGGTATTTCACAAGAATTTGAGCGAAATCCTCCATATGGATGCGATTGCCCTCATGGCGGTCAAACCGCCGTATCGCAAAGGCGTAATGCTCATTGGGCAAATTGATGGCGGGAAGTTGCTCCAGTTTGTCCATCTCAACCAGGCGGATGTCAGGGATGGTAACCCCCGCCAGTTTAGCTAGCCGCATAGCGGTAAATTCATTGAGAGGCGCGTGCTTGTGCGTAGTGGACGGTGTCTTGATGATCCAGTCGCCTAATGCCCCTGACTCGGCGATCTGGTAGCGCCCGTCTTTTTCCCGCATGGAGAATTTCATTTGAACGCCCGCCAAAGAGAAGCGTTTCTTTTTGTCCTGAGCGGGGGATTTGATGGCGCTGGCCTTTGCCGTATCGTCGAGGACGTAATCGGGAACGGCATCAGGTTCAATGGGGGTGGCAATCAGGGCTCCGGGTAAATCCTGACCGAGATAGGCAAAGAGTTCGAATTCGTTGTCCGTGTGGGTTTTGAGCGCTTGTGCCAGATAGCCCCGCAACGCGCCTTCGGGTAACAAGTTAGAAAGCACCGGGTGGAGTTTCTGCCGTTTGACCCAGGGCTTAGCCATGATCTCTGCCGCCTTGGGGAAAGCAGGGTTCGTAACCAGGCTAAAGGTTGGGCGAGCACCATTTGAAGCAAAATCAGGTGTGAAGGTCAGAACGCTGCGCCCGTCGCGATACCCCGCTAGATAGCCGACTGTCGCCCCGTGAAGGGTGAGCTCTAAAACGCTGACCGTATCGCCATTAGTCATCACCATCCTCCAGCAGACCACTCCATGGATCGTCCTCGGGAGATCGCTGTATATCGGTGCCCGTTGCAGTCAGTTTGAACCCGCCGCCCATTTCCTTTTTGCCTGCCAGAAAATCCTCCACGTCCCGCAGTTTGTCCTGCGGGATTAGCATGAGTTCCATCTTCAAGCCCTTGGCGACTAGCTCCAGGGTGTCGAGGCGGGGATTTCCTTTGGACTCCAAGCGCTGATATTGCTGGCGCGGCATACCGACACGCAGAATCATGTCTTCCTGCTTCAGTCCGAGGGCCTTGCGCCGTTCCTTTAGCTGTTTGTGTATCTTGCTCATATAACCACCCAAAAGAAACATATGTGTTTCTTTGTGCTATTTTAGATACATATTAGTTGCTTAATGGCTAATTGCAACATAAAAGTTGCTTTTAGGGGGCGAGGGACCCACTGTTCTGGGATTTCATGTCTCAATAGAATGCCGGTTTCGCAGGATGCGGTTCGCTGCGCTCACCACATCCCATCTGGCAACAAAACTGTAGGGTCGAATTTATTCGACCATTGGTGCTTTATCGCGACCTGGTTGTTGGCCGAATGAATTCGGCCCTACGGAGGTAATCTGCCCGCTTGATAGTGGGGCAACCTATTCTGTTCACTCACCACATCCTACATTTTTTTGTTATCTATCCGGCAGGCCTCCAGAATAGATCGGCCGGTTTCGGATAGCGTCGTTAGCGCGCTATCCTTCCTTTCGACTCCCTGCTCCAGCCCATCCAGCAAATCATAATAGAGTTCCCAGCCACCGCGCTCTTTTTCGAACTGCTGTTTCATTGCTCCTCCTTCATCGGAGAAGGAGAGGGCGCTGATGATTCTGGTTGCACCCGTTTTAACGAACTCGTCTGCCTGTTCACGTTTTCCCCCGCTAAAGAGTTCCACCGCCTTTAGAGCGAAACGAAGATGGACAATCGTTTCGGGAATTTGGGAGACGAAGCAGCCGGTGAAGGGGTCGATCTTCTGTTTGATGTTTTGGATGTTGTCGTCGATCAACCGGGCATAGCGGGAGAAGTAGAGTATGCGAATGTAGTCCCCGATCAGCTTGCCCACATAGGCCGACTCGATGGCCTCCTGGGCGAAGGCCTCCTTGTCGTGGCGCATGAACAGGCCGTCCTCGTGGACATAGGCAAGGCCTGCGCCCGGTCTGCCGAAGGTGGACAGGATATAGGCCTGATCCTCCGCCCGGGAGATGAAGGAGGGGACGAAGGGGCGGTGACGCCGCAGATGCTTCACCAGGATGCCGTTGGTGCCCCCGGTCACATGGATGCGCTGGATGGCGTTTTTGTTTCCGTCGATGCCGCCGGCGCCGTAACGGGTCATCATCTCTGCCTGTGTGGACAATGCCTGGGGCAGGGTGCTGAAGAAAAGATGCTCGTCCAGGGTTGTCGTACCACCCGGGTAGGGGACGTCAGGCGTGAACAGGGACTGCCCGATGTCCCGTTCGTTCACCAGGGCGCCGGCGATCATGCCCAGCTCCACGGCTTCCCCGCTGCTGTCCCGGGCGTCGGCACCCCAACGGGGGTTCTGCAGGTGTTCGAAGGCGGATTTCCCCGTCTTCTCCACCAGCACATCCTGGGGGAACACCTGATCCAGATCGATCTTGAAGGTGCCGCGTACCGCCGGTTCCCGGGCCAGCGACCAGAGCGCGGTGATGGCCTTGAGAAAGCTGTAGTGGCGGCCGTATTCGCCGTCCACACCGAGCAGGCCCTCGAGCGACTCCGGGTTCTCTTTCCCGAGTCTTGCCGCCAGCGGTATCAGAAAATCCTCCGTCAATCGCCCGGTGTCCGTTTCGGTGAAGATGTAGATGTTCAGGTTTCGCAGGGGCTCTGAACCGGACAGTGCCTCTTCGACATAATCCTTGGCAATCGCCTTGAGTCCCTCATGGGTGACAGAGACTGACAGCAGGCAGGTGACGCGCTCGCCCGCTGCAAGATTGCCCCGTGCCTTTTCGAATTCCACTGCGGTCTCCAGCCCCTGCAACCCGTATATGATCTCGTTGGCCTCGGGTT